>CAYUTB010000084.1:0-10690 GCA_964447425.1 uncultured Candidatus Bathyarchaeia archaeon | reverse complement strand
CCGTGAAAGCTTCATGGCATACGTGAGGTAAGGCTATCTTAAAGGAATTTTGTTTAGCCGCTGATTACTCCCAAGAGGTCAGCTTTGGTGATAATCCCAATCACGTGTCCCTGTCGCTGAACAAGCACCGCAGGATAATACTTTAACAGATTTGACAACAGTGATAGCGGCGCGTCCTCCGAGACGGTTGGCCAGTTATCATCCATTATGTCTTTTACCTGTTTTCTACTCGGAGGTATCCCATCCTCATTGTACAGTATCTGGTCTAGGAGGGTTCTCTCACTCACGCCACCCACCGGTTTATCCCCCTCGAACACCGGTAGTTGACTGAAGCCATTCCTCCGCATTATCTCAACGGTCTCCTGTATCGACGCTGTGTGCTGGACATTGACCGGGTTCTCGGACATTATCTCAGATGCCTGTACCTCTTTCTTGCGTTCAAGTTTATCCAGCGACTCGAAGATGGACTTTACCTTCAGATAGCTAGGCTCAATCTTACCCGCCTCAAGCTTCGCGATATAGCTCTGGCTTACGCCAGCTAGGTCAGCTAGTTGGCTCTGAGTTAGTCCTAGTTTTCTTCTTCGCTCAGGAATAATATTGATCGTTGGGAACATGCCTACTGGAATTTTCTCATCGTATTTATTCTTTGTGAAATATTTTTTGTTAGCCCAAATTATT
This sequence comes from uncultured Candidatus Bathyarchaeia archaeon, assembly GCA_964447425.1. Lineage (GTDB taxonomy): Archaea > Thermoproteota > Bathyarchaeia > TCS64 > TCS64 > RBG-16-57-9. The sequence goes on along the minus strand of CAYUTB010000084.1, from coordinate 10,012 downwards.
GCAGGCATATGTAATCTCTATACCATATTCCCCACGGAATACAGTTGTCAATAATCCATAAATAAAGGAATAAGGGCTAAGGGGATATCCAATAGGAGAGGAAATAAAACTCAGTCTTAATCTTAAGGAATGGGGAACTTTCGAAGGCATTGGTCAAGGCTATGCCTTCACGCGAGATGGAAAATTCTACTCAGTATTAGAAACAAAAGTAGGCTCCTACCGAGGAAACCACATTCACCCTAGCAGACAGTATACGCTTCTACTCACAGGCAGAGCAGACTATGTGCTCGTCGAGGACGGAGTTGAGAGAAAGATACCGTTGCGGATTGGTGAGGTTACATCGGTGGAGGCTGGAGTGCCACATATTATGGTTGTCCATGAGGACATAACCACATTTGAGTGGTGGGATGGCGACTTCATAGCAGAGCCAGCTGGAGAGGAGTTCACTAAGTACACAGAGACCACCATAGGCCCAGAAGACTTCCTGAACAAGGAGGAATAGCATGTTCTATGAGCATCTGCATGTCCCCTACCCGATCACCTATGAGGTGGTTCCTCCAAGGGGATGCAGCTTAAACCATCTTGAGCCTGTTAAGGAGATACAGGGGTATCTCTCGGGGGTAACTATAACTGATAACCCCATGGCGACCATGAGGATCAGCCCAATAGTGTATGGAAGCTACATCAGGGAGGAGTTCAATGTACCCATCGTGCCCAACCTTAGCTGTAGGGACCGAAACTTGTTGGCTCTTCAAAGCGAGTTACTTGGTGCTCATATGTTGGGGTTCAGGGACGTTTTCATCATTACAGGGGATACGCCGCGCAAGATGGAGGACTTCAAAGGTGTCTGGGAGGTAAAAAGCAAAGACCTCTGCAAGATTGTAAAGGGTATGAACAACGGCAACTCTAATGACCGGGGGAGTTCAAGACAGATGGAGAACCCCACCGACTTTAACATCGGGGGGGCTATCGTGTTGGGGAGGCCTCAAGAGCGTGAGACCTTCAAATCAAAGGTAGCTAGTGGTTTTGATTTCTTCATAACCCAGATCACGTATGACCCCCAACAGGTGATTGATTTCATAGATTCAGTAAGTGTAGCCACTCATCCCCCTATTCAAGTGGGGCTTGCACCTGTGGCTTCAGCGAAGCGGTTTAAGGCTATCTGTAAGATGCCGGGTATTCGTATAAGTGAGTCAACTGAGCGTCGTCTCGTTGGCTCTGATGACTTTGAGTCAGCTATTATCTCTGAGTTGACTGAGATGGTTGATGTACTCAAGTCTAGTGTTGATTATCCCCTTGGTTTTCACGTTATGCCAATTGGCAGCGATGAGCTTGGATGCAGACTAGTAAAGGAGTTAAAAAAATGAACATAAAAAGCGGCATTTCTGGATGTTTACCGAGGCCACCGAGCCTCATATCAGAGACACGAAAATATGACAGGTCCCAGATAACAGAGAAAGAACTAGAGTTAGCGTATAGAAAATACAGTGAAGAGGTTATCTCTGCTCAGGTGGAGCATGGATTAACATACATCAATGATGGTTATTTGCGGCGACAGGACCTACTACGCCCCTTCACCACAAAACTGAATGGTGTCGAGGCGGGGCAACTGTACAGGTGGTACAACAATAACACCTTCTACAGAATCCCCGTGATCAAGGGCAAGGTAGAGGGTAATCCCCCATTCAACGAGGCCTACTTGGATCTGTTACCAAAGGCAGAGTACAAGGCGGTCCTACCAGCCCCCTATACGTTTGTGAAGCTATCAAAGAACGAGTACTATTGCTCGGACGCGGATTTCCTACAGGACATAGCGGAGGTTATCAACGCCGAGATCAAGGCACTGGAAAAACAAGGCTATACGTATATTCAGTTGAGTGACCCGGCGCTGGTCTACCACAAGACTGTACCCAAGAGAGAAGAACTTGGTACAATAGCTGAAGCGGTTGAGACTGCCACAAAGGATGTCAAGGCTAGAACATGTCTTCAGACCTACTTTGGAGACATCAAACCTGTGCTCGGAGACATACTGGACTGGAAGGTTGATGATATAGGCATAGACTACTACGAGACAGACTCCGAGGCAGTCATGGAGTACAAGTACAAGGGCGGAGTATCTCTTGGTGTAGTAGACGCCAGAAACACGCTTCAAGAAGACCCAGTCGAACTGGTAGCAATCTGTAAGGAGTTTGCTGATGCCTCAAACCCTGTAAGTTTGATGGTTGCAACCAATTGTGATCTAGATTTCCTAACTTGGGATGAAGCACAGCTGAAGATCGCGACAGTGGCTAAGGTAGCAAAGCAGCTAAAGGAGGAACAATGATGAGCAAACTATTCCCAACATACGAGATCGGAAGCATAGCCAAACCCACATGGAGGGTCAAAGGCTACGCAGGCAGAGCGTTAAACCAAGCAGACCTAGATGATGCAAAGAAATGGGCAAAGATACTTGGCATAGATTATTCTATGGTAGAAAAAGTGCTCAAAGGCGACTCTCCAGATAAGAAACAGGAGATCGTTAACCTCAGCGCCCTCTATGTGCTCAAGATGTTTGAACAAGCTGGGCTCGACTATGTTTATGATGGTGAGCAGTGGCGTGTCGAGATGTATGAACACGTCATCAGAAACCTCGGCGGCTTCAAGTTCAGCGGTTGGATAAAGAGCTTCGATTACCGCTACTTCAAGAAAGCCAGTGTAGTCGAGAAAGTCAGTTACGATAAATCATACTATTTAGAGGAGTACGAGGCTGTTGAAAAGCAGACTGATCTACCATTAAAAGTACCAATAACTGGACCATATACCCTCACGGACTGGACCTACAACGAGTACTATGAGAAGAAACACAGCAACATCAAGAGCTTCCCGAAGCGCCGCCACGAGGCACGCAGGGAGCTAATCTTTGATATCGTTGATGAGACGCTCAGACCCGAGTTCACGAAGTTAGTAGATGCGGGAGTAGAATGGATTCAGATCGATGAGCCCGCGGTCACAACCAAAGAGACAGCTGAGGAGATGGAGATATTCGTAGACGCCTACAACAGGCTCACCGAGGGATTCGACATCGAGTTCAGTCTCCACAACTGCTTCAGCAACTACGATTTACTTGCTCAGTATGTACCCAGCCTTAACAAGTGCAGTCAGCTTAGCCTTGAGTTCGCAAACAGAGATGTACGCGAGGAAGGTGAGTCTCACCCCGGTTACGATGGGTTGACAGCGTTCCTAGACAATGGCTATAAGGGTGCGTATGCGCCGGGTTTCCTTGATATTCACACGGATTTCATGGAGAGTATAGAGCTTGTCAGGGATCGTGTACTCTACGTGGCTGATCTAGTAGGCAAAGAGAAGGTGTGGGTTAGTCCAGATTGTGGTCTAAGAACCCGTAGCTGGGATATCGCATACCAGAAACTATTGAACCTAACAAAGGGTAACGAGCAAGCCAAAGAGTTGGCTTAACTCATCTTTTCTACTTTTTCAAGAGCGGCAGCGATAATCAACGGGAAGAGACTTGTAACCTCACCAAAGATTGTAGCTGTCTTTTCTTCTAGTTGACCTTTCTTGAGTTTACCCCAAGTGATGGATTCCCGGAGAGGGGCGCCGCTGAGGCTTCCATCCTCGACCCTTGCGCTGCTGAGCTGTACCGCAGCGTCCAGTCCCTCCCGTAGCGTATGCATGTACTGTGTATGATGCTTGGGTGTTCCTCCGCCCAGTATGATGGCCCCTGATTTCTTCGCGTCGAACACCATGTCGGCGAGGAGATCAAAATCCTTCAGTGGGTTGAATACAAGTTTCTTCTGCTTACCATAAAGCCAGAGAGGTATCCCCAGCATGCTGTCGAGGAAACCCGGGCTGAAGATCGGTATGTTCATGTCAGCTGCTGCCTTTAGAACCGAATCATCATCGGTGATCCTCTTACCAAGCTCATAAAGGAACTCGTGGAAAGCGATCCCATCCCGTTTCTCCTCCGGTATATCATCCACGAGTCTACCTACATAGCTCTCGATATCCACGAATGTATCGTTCTCTATGAAGATATCATAAGCCCTGTTGTACCCTTGTTCATACAATTCCTCATCATCCACATTGACCGTGCCGATGAAGTGAGATCTACCCATAGCCTCAACGAGGTCATGAACCATGTTTGCCCCATTCGTCATCACGGCGTCAACATAACCATTCTTGATGAGGTCTCTGATGATAACCCTTAATCCTCCAGGTACAAGGGGTCCGCTTAATGTGATAAAAGTAGTATAATCTGGGTCACTGAACATCTCAGCGACTATGTCAACAGCCTTGCCGACGCGTCCACCCTGCATTACCCCAGTGAGACGCATCTCCTCAGCTAACTCACCCGCCGTCATACCGGGGCGAAGCCTGATTTGATGAATCTTTTTCATCTAGGCGCCTTCAGTTCTTGACTCTCTGGATCTTAACCCTATCCATAACGATCCAGTATTCGACTTCCTTGCCTGCCTCGATCTTCGCCGCGATCTCCTCATCATTCGGCAACGCGACATCTATAACCTCATAGGACTCAAGGTCCATGAGTTGGATGCTCGCTGGGGAGACGCTGACAATCTGCCCGCTTCTCTTGTCCACGATGGGGATCTGAATATTTGTGTCTGTGCTGGCAACATAGCTCTGTTTCCTGCTGTCGAATAGACTGATGGCTGTACACCTGAACTTGGCGCTTCCGTGTTTTCCTGGTTTGCTCTTGGTAATTTGGACTATCTGACTAGGCACATCATTGATGATTGCGTAGTTTCCTTCTTTTAGTTCACCGACTTTTGCCATTTTAAATGCCATTCATGTTCACCAATGGTTGATTTTATTGACATTGAGGGATTTAGTGTATTAAAGGTAACGCCTATTTTCCCCTATATTTCGGTGTTATCTGTTTTCTTGCATGTTACTTTCTCGATATCTTTGATTTTGAAAGTGAATGTAATCGAGGACGATAATACATCAATTTCGGGGGTTACACCCACGATTTCCCTAAAAAATATGCCAAAATAGCCCTGCAGGAATAAACTCCACTTATGCCCGAAGGGGTGACTGAGATGTATGTACTCGTTTCCTCCCCTGACATTGATCGTCGCGCTCAGCCAGCCACTCTGTTCCCCAAGAACGTCGAGGATATACCATTTGGCTGACTCATAACTGGGTTTGATGCCTCTCTTCAATATGAGCTCATAAGGTCTCTCCTTTCCAAGCTCCGTGCCGATGGCAAGAATCTCCTCTTCCTCTATCACATTAAGGAGCGCATGAAGACTTGTTGCAGAGAGGGTTATCGCGCTCAAGTTCTCAAAGTATCGATAGCTCTGAACATACTTTCTTAGTTGCTGATCCAGTATCGTGTTAACGCTTACTCCTTTTCTCTCAGCTTCATATTTCAGGATATCATCGTATCCCTCGTCTATCCTGATGGTGCGTGTGACCGTTTTTCCCTTTGTGTATGGATCTTGAAATTTCAAGGTTACACTTGAACACAACTGAACACACTTATTAAGGTTATCACCAATTGAAGGAAACTGTACACGGCATCCTTATAATAAAAAATCCCGGCTCCATACAAGACTGGCACCTTTTAGGTTCGGAGGCTACTCACAATAAAATGCACAAGTTGCGGAAACGAAGAACTAGTATTGGACTACGACTCCGGTGAAGAGGTCTGCGGGAAATGCGGACTCGTAGTACAGCAGAACATCATCAATCAAGGACCCGAGTGGAGAGCCTTCACGACAACTGAGCGCAACGACCGAAGTAGGACAGGCCTCGGCTACAGCTACACACTATACGATAAGGGACTATCAACGGTCTTCAGACCAGACAGAGACCACAATGGAAACCGTCTCAAAAACGAGACCCGTATAAAGATGACGCGTCTGCGCCGATTCGATAACAGGTCAAAGTTTGATGAGACAGAGCAGCGAAACCTCAGCTCAGCCATGGCTGAGCTTGACAGGATCGCTACACAGCTACACCTCCCGCAGAACGTCAAGGAAAGAGCAGCGTTAATCTACAGAAAGGCGTTGAAAGCCGATCTCTTACGCGGTCGCAGCATAGATGGTTTTGTTGCCGCAAGCCTCTACGCAGCATGTAGACATTTGAAACTACCAAGACCCCTCCCAGAGATCACCGAGCTCTCAACCAGAAACCACGCCGAGGTAGCCAGAACATACAGGCTCCTAATCAAGGAGCTCAACCTCAAGATGCCCGTGGATGACCCCATGAAATTCGTCCCAGGCATCGCATCAAAGCTTATGCTCGACCCGAGAACGGAGCAATACGCAATCGATATTCTCAGGGAGGCAAAAAAGCATCGAGAGTTGACGGGCAAGGACCCTCGGGGCCTTGCGGCTGCAGCTCTCTATAAGGCCAGTATTGAGACCAATGACAAGCGTATCCAGAAAGATATCGCTGAGGCAGCTGGAACCACTGAAGTAACTTTGAGGAATAGGCTCAAGGGTATCGAGAATATTCTACACAGCTAGGCTGTAGACTAACTCTGGGTCTGTTAACCCGTTTATTACCTCGTCATATGTTTCTTGTTTGTTGTTTGTGCGTCGCTGTGCGATGGATGCGATGACGTGGTCTATGTGGAACTGAGGTAGGTTCCTGTATTGGGCTCGTTTCACAACATTGAGTCCGCTGATGGTGAACGGTCTCGATACAGGGTTTTCCTCAAGATCGTTCACCGACACATCAAACTTGTATCTGTTAAACTCGATGAGACCAACGCCCTTGGGCAGCAGGCTAGGTGAGATGAGCTTGGTAGGCGTCAAAACATAATTGTAGTTTGTCCCTGTGCAGATGAAGCCGTTCTTGAAGCCGCTCTTGCTTACCTTTACCTCGATCCCCCTGAGGGTGTTGTACCCGATCTCGTATTGTTCTGGTTTATCCAGATCGAAGTCATCATAGAGCTCGTCCTGTATCTTGCGGCGGCTCCACTGGAAATACTTGAGCCCAACCCCCACCACATCTATGACTTGTTTATTATCGAGTTCAAGGTATCTCAGGAGCCCTAGCTGGTTGAGTTTTACCTCGGTATCCACCATGTGACACATCTGGTTATAGAGCCAAAGGGTTCCGACTTGTTTCAGATACTGGTGACTCGGTGATTCTCCCATAAAATACCCCCTCGGGGGGTACAGCTTGATAACCGGTTATAAAATGGGTGGTAGAAAACGAGATAGAGACCTCTGTGAAATAGGTTAGAATATTACATCTTCCAGACTCTGGCACCTTTTCGTGATGGTAAACTCATCCAGTCTCGTGACACCGGGTGACTTTGCTTTCTCTTCCGCGTATTTTGGCTCTATGTACTCAACCTTCAAAGTGAATGGCTTCTTCAGCTTCAATGGCTTGAACTCCGAGATTCTCAGTAAAGCCCTCTTTGCTGCTTCTCGAATCCTCTCTCTGGCTTTGGCTGGGCTCAAAGAAATCGCCTGCCTCACAGTGAGCGCCCCGAGCTTCTCCTTCTCACTGAGACCCCACTTCACCGCAACCCCTTCAATATTATGAATTAGATTCGTCGCCTCATCGACCGCTGCCTGATCCCCCGTTACCATAATGCAGGGCACATTATGTTCACAGAAGCCGTAGATGTTCATAGCTATCTCACCTATCAGCACATCATCAAACCAGATATTCCGGGGCATAGGATAGAAGCTGTGACTCAGCACCCCACCTGGGGCTCCAGCCATACCGTGAAGCCCATGAAGAACCATGGCATCAAAGCTCTCATCTACCCCCGCTGGACCTCCATCGCCGGCATGCATAACCAGCTTACACTCCGGGTGCAGCAACTCAAAATCAATTCCCCCCGGGAAATCCCCATGACCCGGCCAAGCATAGACCTCAGTTGCGCCGCCCTCAATGAGTCCTTCTATGAGAGCATTAAGTTCCTGTGTAGCAACCCTGATTGCTTGTTGATAATAGGCGCCATCTTCCATACACTGTTTCTTAAAGTCAACAACTCCAGCAACCCCTTCAAGGTCGCATACAATGTAAACTTTCATTTAGAACACCCTGAAAGAAATGAATATGAAGGCTAGATAAATTTACTCTCTCTGTGAACCATCTGAACCAATAAGCCGTTGGGGTCCCGGACAGTGATGATGTGCCTCTTTGTGTCCTCGTTGAACACCGGCCCATCGATCCAGTACCCCTTCGCCTCAAGCTCCCTGTAAGCCTCCTCAATATCCTCCACAAGGATACTGAAGTGACTGTAACCCGGATTATCCGCTGCCCTCGTCTTGTTGATATCTATGGTCATGCCGAACTGGGTTCTGAGCTGAGCCGCCTCCCGGCCGCCATGCTCAAACCGCTGAACAAGCTCACATCCAAGGTCAGTGTAGAACCTAACCGCCTCATCCAGATCAGTGGCAAAGAAGTGAATATGATCCATTCTAACATGTTTCATACCATACAAAGAGCCGTAAACCATAAAGCCTTAACGACCTAACTATTACAATAACTTTCAGGAGATTCTAAATACGGTTCAAAGACTTTCATCAATATCCAACTTTGCGGTGACAAGCAAATGCAATGGAAAATGCACCATGTGCAATATATGGAAGACCGAGCCCACAGACGACCCCACCATAGAACAGATCAAGGGCTTCTTCGAGGAAAACAAAGCATTCCTCAGAGACCTGAAGTTCATACAGTTAACCGGAGGAGAGCCCTTCCTCAGGGATGATCTCCCAGAGATCGCCAAAGTCGTCAATGATACTGCCCCAAAATGCATGATCTGGCTCCCAACCAATGGCTTGCTCCCGGAGAAGATCTATCAGGCTACCTCAAGGATGATGGAGATGATTGAAGACCCCAAGATCGGGGTCACAGTATCCCTGGACGGAGAAGGCGAGATGCATGACATCCAGAGGGGAATCGATGGAAGCTATAAGAAAGCAATTGAGACCCTCAGACTGCTGGGCTCACTAAAGAAAAAACATGACCTGTCTCTATCCACTGGATTCACCCTAACCAAAGATAACTATAAACAGGCCACATTAATCCAGAAAATCTCATATAGGTATGGGGCCGATTTCAGTTTTCGCCCCATCAACATAAGCGAACATTACTACCAGAATATGGGAAAAAACGGGGATTTCACGGATGATATCCCACAATATCTGGACGCCATAGCCTATACTCTCAAGCGAGAGAAGGGAGTGATAAGGAGCCTCACAAACCTTGCCTATGTTCAAGGAGCAAAAGAGTTCATCTCCGGGAAGAGAAAAATGGCTTGCTCTGCCGCAGATGAATCAGTTTTCATAAACACCATGGGCGACGTTTACCCCTGCATAGTGATGAACTACAAGCTGGGAAACATCTACGAGGACGGCCTCAGAGAGATCCTTCAATCCACGAGCTCCAACGAAGCCAGAGAAACCATAAAAAAACTAGAATGCCCAACATGCTGGCTTGAATGCGAGGCATACAGAGATATAAAGAAAGATTGGGGAAGGCTATTAAACGCCTTAATCAGAGGGCTTAAGCCGTCCTCTTGATAATATGGTAGCCAAACTGTGTTTTCACAGGCTCCTTCGTGGTCTCACCGACATTCAGCGCAAAGGCCGCTGTCTCAAAAGGCTTGACCATCTGACCCATACCGAAGGCTCCGAGGCTTCCACCACGTTTCCCAGATGGGCATGTGCTGTATTTCTTGGCCAAGTCCTCAAACTTGGAGCCAGCTTTCATCTCTTCCATTATCTTGAGTGCTTGGCTTTGTTTCTCAACGAGTATGTGGCTCGCCGTTATCTTAGATGCCATAATGGTTTCACGTCACTATATGTTAAAAGTGTAATGAAAAAAGGAGTTTAATCCACGAATGGATTCTTGTGGCTTGGTGGTTTTGGCTCTTTTTTTTCCTCCTTTTTTTACCAATTTCTTGTACCTGAACAACCTTTCTCCGCCTTTTTGATGTGGCGCTTTACCGACTCTGCCAATACACTACATATAGTCCACATTGGTTTGGAGATATGTATTTAAGGAAAGATTCAGCTTC
>CAYUTB010000083.1:8349-10777 GCA_964447425.1 uncultured Candidatus Bathyarchaeia archaeon | reverse complement strand
TCCTGATTTTACTTCTCATGAAGGACCCGTACTGCTGGGGTCAAAGAATGTTTTTTCCCAAGATTATCCCCCCGCGCCACATCATCAGGGTGACCACTCAATGGTCTTAAAGGGAATCCTCCTTGATACACAGGAACCTGACAGTCTCTCTGCCGCGAACACCCTATTCAAGAATCCAGTGAAGGGGGTTGAAAGCCTCATCTCGGAGAGAACGGGTGCATACGCTGTCGCGGCTGTAACTGAAAACAGCGTCGTCGCCGGTGTGGACCACATTGGGACTGTTCCTCTCTATTATGGGGAGAACAAGAATATAGGCGCCATAGCGTCCAACAAGAAGATGCTCTGGGCTATCGGAATAGAGCCTTATCCATTGAAACCCGGACAATTAATCAGGATAACCGAAAAAGAAACCCGGATACATCAGATAAAAACCCTAGAGAACCCAGTGTCCTCTGCCTCAACCGTTGAGACACTTCATCAGATAATGAATAGAACCAGTGAAGAATACGCCAATAAAACACCAAGGGCAACAGTTGCCTTCTCAGGAGGAATAGACAGCCTGTTAACCGCATATTATCTACAACAGAATAATGTCAGGCTGGAACTCATCTGGTCCGGGTTAGAAAAACAGCAAGAACCGTACATTGCCCAAGAAGCCGCAGACCATCTGGGAATAAAACTCCACATTGACACACATACCCCCGACGAAGCAGACCAGATACTCGACAATATAATCGCGAGCATCGAGGAACCTGACCCCGTTAAAACAGGGATAGCCTATCCCTTCCACTGGGCCTCGTCGAAGACTCGGAAACTCGGCTACACTACCATGTATAGCGGAAACGGTGCAGACGAGTTATTCGGCGGATACATGAAGTATCTGGAAAAATACCTCTCTGGTGGGGATCCATCAGAAGATCTCTACAGCGATGTGGCAAACAGCTATCTGAATAACTTTCACCGAGACACAAAGATCTGTCTGGATCAAGACATCAGGCTATTGTTACCCTTCACACACCCTAGGCTCGTAGACTACGCCCTCAGCATACCCATCACACAGAAGATACCAGACAACCGAGAACAACCGAGGAAAAAGATACTCCGAGAGCTAGCCAGAAGCTTAGATATCCCAGAAAAACTCGCCTACAGACCCAAGAAAGCTGCTCAGTACAGCTCAGGGGTAAACAAAGCCCTATCCCAAATAGCAAAGAAAAAAGGCATGAATCTGAGGGCTTTAACAAATCTAAGGTACGATGAATGGAGAAAAGGTTTGATTAGCAGAGAGTGATCTTGCCCTCGGCAAGGTCTCTGCAGAATTCATGCAGGTGGTCAAACTCGTCCGCGATGATCTCATCGATTAGCTTCGAGACAGACTTTAACTCGATTCCATTCTCGGGTATGATCTGCGCCGATACCACGCTGGGCTCATTGATGGGTTTACCGATCTGGCTCAGAAGCCATACATAGGTCTCCTTAATCCCGCTAACCTCATCCATCACCCTGTCGGCGATCCTGTAGCAGAGAGCGTTGTAGATCTTACCCACGTGACTCACGGGGTTCTTGCCTGCGGCTGCCTCGCTGCTCATGGGGCGGTTTAATGGGATGACGCCAACGACGTTATTGCCTCTGCCCACCTGTCCTGAGTCTCCGGCTTCTGCGCTTGTGCCCGTTACAGTGAGGTATAAGCCATCGATGCCTCTTCCTTTCACATCTAATGCGTTTATGTCGATGGAGACCTTATCGAATCCATACTTTTTATCGACGAATACATTGATGGCGTCTTTAATTTCACCCTGTTTCTTGAAATAGTCAGCCTCACTGTCTATGAACCTGTCAACCATAGCCATAGCAACGGTTATGTTAAGATGATCTCTCTTCCTGAGCCCCATGAGTTTTATATCTTCACCTGACTCGGGGAAGCTCTTCTTGAAACTTGGGGAGTTAAGATGTTTCTCCAGATCAAGAATTATCCTCTCAGTTGATGTGAAAGGCGCGTATCCAACGGCTGCCGAGGTATCGTTTGCGCCAAGGTACTCTCCTTTTCTATCAAATATATCAGCTAACGCAATGGAGCCGGGCTTTATCTCGCTCTGGTAAACCACTTGTTTCTCGGGGTCCACGAATCTAAGATTCTTCTTAATCCAATTGCTTGCGCTCTTAACCGCTATCTCATTGACAGGTATCTCCTCTTCTCCTACCTTGAATGTTGCCCGGTCTCCGAATACAAACTTCATTGGCTCGATTACTTTCCCGCCTTTGAATTTGGGCGTCGCCACACCTGCTGCTAGCAGACTCTTGTCCACGTTATGGTGAAGTACCGTGTCAAATCTCTTCAAATACTCCTTGGATAGATCGATGGAGATCTGGTTCATCACCGTGTCACAGATAGTGTCTGGGTGTCCCAGTCCTTTACGTTCTACAATTTCCA
>CAYUTB010000083.1:0-8249 GCA_964447425.1 uncultured Candidatus Bathyarchaeia archaeon | reverse complement strand
ACCGTGTCACAGATAGTGTCTGGGTGTCCCAGTCCTTTACGTTCTACAATTTCCAGTGGCTGGTCTTTTACTGCGATTCGACCCAGCTCATTGATAAATATGTTTTTCATATATTGTCACCGGATATCAATTTGATGGTGTGTAGTTTTCTCCCCTCATATAAAGTCATTCATAATTTTACTACTCATAAAAGTAGTAAAGGAATAAAAATTTTGGATGTTAATATTAAAAAACCCGATAATCAGGCGAATCAATGGAAAACGATAAAATAAGCACAAGTATCATTGTATCATAGTGAAACAGAATTGGACGATAAATCCCTAGGCTACACAATTATGATTATAACGCTCGCGATAATGGCGGCATACTTCATATGGCTATTCCCCGGTCTCTTCGGAACCATGTTCCTCTGGCTGGCCCAATATAGTGAATGGGCCATCAAACTACCTGTTATGCTGGCAGTATATATGATACTCTTCATCGTACTGTGGATCGGGTATACAATGGCCACCACTCCTCCGCCGGTTCCCCTCGATACTCCTCTAGATCTCGACACCGAGTTCGATTTCGATGATGAGGATGAAGAGGAAAAAGAAGAGAAGGATGAGTAACCTACTTTATATTATTAATACCACGACATATCTAATTACATTGTTATTGTAAAATTTGTTTATTATTTTATTGTTTTTAGCATATATTTGTTAACACTCTCAAGTGATGAGAGCGTCATACAAACAAAAACAACAATCATTTCAAATAATAATTGACATATAGAATACAATAATCAAAGCATAATTGAAACAGGTAATCACACTATGCATATGACTGGGGGAGATACAGTGCGTACTATCGATGACATAGAACAGCCTTTACTATGGATAGTACCCTTCACAGGTCTAACCCTGATAACAATAGCCTCCCTCGTAAACACGGTACTCCACTTCCTGCCAAACAACTCAGGCTATATCCTCATGCTAGCAACATGTGGTTTAATCTGCGCATCGGTATCAGGCTTCATAACCGAGCTCATCAAAGGAAGAGGAAAATACGTCTACGTAAGCATGAGCGTCGCATTATTCATAGGCGCAGTATCCTTTCTAGTTGGATACGGGTTCTTCAGATCAAACGTCATAACTGGACCCACCACAGCAGCGATTCCAGCCATAAGCGAGATTATATCCAATATAACTCTCACCCTCCTACCCGGATTATTCGTAGGCGCCATAATAGGAGGAGGCGTTGGCTTCTTACCTGAAGAACCAGAGTATCAGGAACCTGAACAGATGATTGAGAAACCAGCTTTATCCCCCGATAAGATCGTTGGGTACGAGAAATCCTGTAGAAGATGCGGGGCAGTAATGCCCTTCGACTCATTGTATTGCAGCCTATGCGGGGGCACATTGAAGAAACGCAGGTCAGAAACTATGAAATACTGCAGATACTGCGGAAAACGACTTCACTTCCTCGGAGAATTCTGCCCCGAGTGTGGTAAAGAAATCAATATAGTGTCAAAGCCCAAAATCTATATCTCAGATTAAAAAATCTGAACATCGATTCGAACCTTGGAAACACCGGGGCTATACTTGGCGACCCTAATCCCACCCATGAATAAACATTTTCTCCCATATTCCGCTGAGGCATCTTCTACAAGCTTAAACGCATCCGTGTACGGGTCATCATTAGATGCCCAGTGATAAAAATGAAGAATTCCACCCGGTTTTACCATGGGAATAGTTATGTCTAAGAAAAGATGCGCTCCCTTTGGTAATGGCGTTAAAACCCTGTCAAACTCTTTATTGAGTATAGGGCATATCGTCCTCACATCGCCCTGTATCGCCGTAACCCGGTCCTCGACTTTATTGAGTTTAATGTTCTTTAGGCAATACTCGTGAGCTTCCCGGTTTAACTCGATAGCTACGCATTTTGCATCTTTATTATGCTTGGCGATACAGATGGGAAACGGCCCTATTCCACTGAACATCACCAATACCTCCTCGGGTCCCTTGATCTGGCTACAGATCCTTTCACGCTCTGAGCTCTCGCGGGCAGAGAAATATGTAACTCTCGGATCAAGTTTGAAGCGGCAACCTGATTCCTTGTGGATGATCTCTGTGTCTTGATCACCGGCGATTAATCGATAGTCCCTTAGGCGAAGCTCTCCATATCGCTCAGATGTCTTTGACAAGACACTCTTCACATTTTTATGGACCTGCATCATTGTCTCTCCTATAATCGCTTCATAGGCTTCAAGCTCCTCTGGTATCTCAATAATCGCAACGGCTTCTCCTTTGGAGCCGAGAATATCAAAACTAGACGGAACTATGTCAATAAGATCATCGGATAGTTTTCCCTTTAAATATGCCTTGAGAGTATTCTTCAAATCGGTCAGCTATGATTTTGGCTAGAAGATGGATTTTTCACCGGTCCTCTTTGCTAATTTACCCCTAACCGGAATCTCCTCCTTAAACATATCCTCTGGTCTAAGATTATCCTGAGTCCTACGTTTCACCGTAAGGCCGCAGACACCGCTATCCAGAAGTTGTCTTTTATGGCACACTGCATATGTGCATCCTTTAGGGTCGCATGGTTCGCCCGTCCAATTGCACCAAGCGGTCTTTCCTCTGAAAGTCAAAGCGCGTTTTGTACAATTGAAGGTTCGGCATTTTGGATCACAATTTTCAACATTTGCCAAGATGCAAACACCAGAATTTTTTATTTACTGGGTTAAGTGAAACCTTTGCATAATTTAAATCTTATCGACCAGAAACGAAAATACCCGTTAATACAACGACACAAGACGAATAGGGAACCATAAGACAGCATAAAAATCGTGTATAATATCCTGTATTCTTGTTCTAGAATCCTTTAATTTACACAAAACGATGCCAGCCCAAATAAGGGGAATGCCAGTGAAAACTTACGATAAGATACTCATTGTAGACGACGATGATGTACTACGCGAATCCATGGTAAACATCTTGGAAAACGAGGGATACATAATTGATGTTGCCAAGAGTGGGTACGAGGCCGAGATGAAGCTTCTGAACCAAGTCTACAATCTTATACTGTTAGATATTCGACTCCCTGACATAACTGGAATACAGCTTCTATCAAAAATCAATAAATACGCGCCCAGAATGAAGAAGATAGTTCTCACAGGATTTCCAGACACAGAGACCGCGATAAAATCCGTGAATGAAAAAGCAGATGTCTATCTGGTTAAGCCCTTTGACCCAGAAGAATTGCTGATAGTTATAGCCGAAAACCTCAAGCAGCAAAAGGAAGAACTCAAGTACACTCAGGAAAAGGTCCTCGAATATATCAGGGATCGTGTTAGAGAAATCGATAATCAATACTCCTATAAAAATCAGGAGACTAGATAATGACTGCCGAGATAACGGAAATATATGAGATCGAGGCTCCTCTCTCTATCAGAAAACGGGAGGAGTTTAGGGAAAACCTCATCGAGAGTATAGAAGAAATTCTCTCATTCAGCCAGGTAATACTAAACTTCCTTGAACTCAATACTCCATTCAAGAAATCCAGTATCATTGAATGCCCCGATGTCTTTAGCTACGAACTCGAGGATCTGTTCGGCGACAGTGCTAGGGGTATAGAAGATTTGATTCTTGAACGACTCTATAATAAAATAAATAGAAAATATGAGAAAGATAGAAGCAAAAAATTTGAAGAATATATACGAGATGCATTAAAGGGATACATTGAATACTACTGATTTATGCAAGTTATTTCTCATAACTAATGTGATTATTATCTCTGATAGTGTATGAACTGTTAAACACCGAGAATATTTTTAAATACAATAATAGATAACCTTTCTCTGTATGGTTAACGAGAGATAGCATACTCTTTAAATCATACAAAAACAACTGAAAGGAAGTCAATATGCCTCAAAAAACAGGAACCCCAAAAACAGTGCTGTTAGCTACACGAGTGACTCCCAGAATTAGGGACATTGTCGTGTCTATGGCTGTTCGCGAGGGATTAAACGTCAGTGAATGGATGAGAAATTTGATAATTATGGAGCTTAAAAGAAGCGAGGCATTACCGAATTTTATTAGAGCACCAACCTTTGATCTTGAGATGGATGATGATAAATGAGTGAGAGAGTATCCACTGGAAACCATGAACTCGATTCCCTGCTTGACGGCGGGTTCCTGAGAAACAGCATGATTCTTCTGGCTGGAAACCCGGGAGCTGGAAAGACCATACTCTCATCAAGATTCATCTACGAGGGTGCACTCAACGATGAACCCGGAGTATATGCTTGTTTTGCGGAGACGCGAAAAAGGCTCATTCAGGATATGATGAGATTCGGCATTGACTATGAGCCATTAATCAGGCGGAGAAAAATCGAGGTTCTTGACCTTAGCATCGGGAGCGAGACCGAGGTACAGTCAGCTCTAAACCAGATCTTTGAGGCTATCACAACTCTAAGAGCGAAGCGTCTCGTTGTAGACAGCATAGCGGCAATGGCTATGGGGCTTGAGACAGAGTTTGAGAAGCGGCATCTGATCAGACTTCTGTACAGGCTGATACTGAAGACGGGGTGTACTACAATTGCTATCACGGATATTCCATGGAACAGTAATAGTATTGGTGAGAGTATCGAGGAATTCGTAGCGGATGGCATCATCTTGGTGGAACACTTTTATGATGACACAGAGAACCTGAAAAGACAGCTAAGGATCACAAAGATGCGTGGAACAAACCACTCAAGAAAAACTCATAAATATACTATTAACGAGAAAGGTCTCCAGATAGAGATTTAGGAGTATATCTCCAAATCTTCTGGTTCGTCTTCACGGGATTTTCTATACTTTATGTATACGTAAGCTGTTAATGCTAACGCTATTATTACCGCTAATGCGATGAGTATTTGAAAGACGGGTATTTCCCTACCCAGTATTGTTACTTTTAACTCTGCGCTCTTCACGTCTTGGGTGATTTGAATGTTCTTCTGAACTTCGTTTAAATCGTACCCGGCCTTGGTTGCGACTGCTTTGAGTCTTAGCTGGTCATATTTCTGAACTATCTGGGCTTGAGCTATTCCCTGAGAATTAGTCTCGCTGTCTTCAAGCAGTATTACGCCTCCAAGAGCAGTCCACTCAATTTTAACGTTTGGAACCGGTAATCCTCCGCTAGTAACCTCTGCCTCAATTATGAATGTTTGATTGATGCGTATCGTGTTAGGTGTGATTAAACTCATGTTAAACTGCATGGTAATTGTTTTCAGACTCTTCTCCGTGGGTTCAACGCCCATGGTTGCGGCTGCAATAATTGTTTCCCCAGCTTGAGCTGTCGATGTGAATGAGGTTATCGCGTAGCTTTTTCCTTGAGGTATTATTGTTGAATCGGGCACTGAGCCTGTGAACGTATTTGAACTCGTCAGATATATCGTGGTGTCTTCTCGTGCCTCGACGGGGTTTCCCTCATCGTCGAGCAACTGTACTGTTAATATGTTGTACTCTGACTCATCGGCGATGATAATCTCTGGGTTTATATATAGATCCATTAGGGTCGGCACTTGACCTTGGACGAGGAATGCTTCATAGTCGGGGTACAGTCCTGTGCTGGATGCAGCGATTATTGATTCGCCATTTACAGCGTAGGTGGTGATTTTTGCTGTTGTCTTATATTGCCCTGTGTTTATTGTCACTGTTTCCTCTATTGTTGCTATGTTGGTGTTACTGCTGGAGAGGTAAATCGTAGTGGGTTCAATAGCCGGCGTAGGCTCTCCGTATTGGTTCTGTAACTGTATCGTTATTGCGTCATGGATTTTTTCATCAGGTAGAACTCTATCGGGTCCAAAGAAAACAGCGAGCTGTTTGGGGGTCCCTGTGATGTTGAATATGTTTATGATATCGTTTCCGGGGGCAAATCCCTGTGCTTGAGCCGAGATCAATGTCTCTCCCAGGATGATTCCGGTTACAGTAAACTCGGTTGTAGCATAGTTTGTCCCCTTCTCTATGACAAGGTCCTTTACAACTGTGCAGATCGAGTTATTGGATGAGGTGAGTGTTATCCGCACATCGTCTATTGCTTTAAACGGCTCCCCTCTACTATCCAGTATTTGGACCATGATTCTTCCTTTCTCACCGGCTTTCGCCGGCTGACTATTTGGGGCAGCATATACTCTCAGGCTTGCATCAAAGTTTGATCTCAATACTTGGATATACGAGTCACCGGTTACGAAACCGGGGGAGCTAGCTGTTATTATGGCCAGTCCCGAGTTCTTTTTTGTTGTGAATGTTGCTTTTGTGAATGTTTTTCCTTCAGGTATGGTTACGAATTGGTCTATGTTTCCTATGTTGAGGTTGCTGAGTGTTAACTGGATCGGTATGTCTCTTGGAGCCAGTAAAGGTTGACCTGATGCTGTTTGAAGCTCTATTGTAATTATTTCATGGGATTCACTATCGGCGTTAATTATTCCAGGTGTTATGTTTACTACGATTACTGGTGATTTGGCGGATGCATGTACGATTAATGCTGAGCTCGTGATTAGTATCGCGATTATTAAGAAAAACGTGTTTTTTTTCTGTGTTCTCAATGATGACACCGGGATTGTGTGATTTTGTTTAGTTGAAGCTTAAGTCTTTTGCTTTATTCATTGCTTCAGGGAGTGCTTTGAGGAAGTCATCGAAGTCGATTGTGTTTTTTAGGAGATCTGTGAGAGAGTTGATTTCCTCTGTGTAATCCTCTATCTTATCGTTTCCTTCTAGTACCATGCAGAGGATTCGGTTGTTCTTTTTTCCGAGGAGTCCCAGCTTTGTTCCGTTGAACTGGAGTAGTAGTTTCTCTTCATCCTCTCTGAGCTGGTCATAGAGATTGTATATTGACTCAAGATTGGATCTGTTGAGGCTGCTCGGAGGCTTCCAGTCATCCGGGTATTTGGTTATCCCGAGTTTGCCTCGTTTTCTCTCGATGATCAGTAATGGTAGGAGTTTTTTATATCCTTGAAGCATTTCTGGGTTTTCATCCAGATTGATCACCCTGTATGTGTCTCTTGGGGGTCCTGCGGGCATGCTGTCTTCGGGTGTGAGGTAGCCATCAGTGGTTGCTTTCATGAGCATTGTTGGATTTTTTTCGTCTTTTTGGACTAGTAACTGGTTTACTATTTCTTTTCTTCTCGAGACGTATTCATCTGCTGTTATCTTGTCGTTTATGAAGTCGTTGTCGAGGTTGTACAGGATCTTCTGTGAATCTGATCCCTCGCCTTTGGGCATTAGAGTTAGTGGCTGCATCTGTGGCTGTGGGGCATGCTGTGGAGTTGGAGCCGTGGGGATCATCTGGAGCGCCATTGGGCCTGTTGGGATCATTATTGTTGGCCCGAGTATGTTTGCCCCTGTGAGGGTCTGTATCTCGGCGCTGGTCTTCCAAGCGTCGATGCATAGTCGGCATACGTCTAGGGGTATCTCGTCTACGTCTATGGGGCAGGCTCTGGCTTGTATGAATGCGCATTGTCTAGTACTCAAATTTCTTGCCTCCTACGTTTTCCATGATGTTGGGCCAGAATAGGTAGAGTATTAGCAACACTCCAATGGTCGCGATTCCAGCTGGGGTTCGCATCCAGAGGAAGTAGTTTCCTATCCCGGGTACTATTGCTTTTTCTACCCCTATTATGTCGCTTGATTTTATTGTCCAGGGGTCGTCGCTTGGGTTATTGTCTCCGCGGGTTCTGTAGTAGACCTCGTTGCTGTCATAGGTTACATCGATTACCCTGTGGGTGATGAGGGTCCCCTGGAGGTAATTTGCTGGGGGCTTGAATGTGATTACGTCGCCGACTTTGATTTCTGCGGGTGCTACGCCCTTCACGTAGATCAGGTCACCCACATTTAGGGTGGGTTCCATGCTTCCGCTTGTAACTACCATGAAAGGCGTAAAGTTGTTGCTTATGTATGCAACTCCGATGTATGTTTCGAGTATGAGGGCGACTAGGAGCACTGTCTTGATGGTCTCGGTCATCTGCTGAGATGTGAGTCCGAGTCTTGTGCTGAGGGGGACTGGCTCGGCGAAATCGTCTATTTCGTCGAGTTCCTCTTGTCCTCCGAAGAGTGTGAATGTATCATCTTGTTGTTGTGCTCCTTCGGTACGTATTTCCAGGACTTGCCCGTTTTTGTTGCGTACCATGACGAGTTTTGGTTGAGCGGGGGATGCTGCTCCGGCTGAAAAGCTTGAGATTGCGTCTATTCCGAGGTAGAATAGGCCTCCTACTATCGCGCCGTTTA
>CAYUTB010000082.1:10004-11096 GCA_964447425.1 uncultured Candidatus Bathyarchaeia archaeon | reverse complement strand
GTAGATAGATACACCATAAGGGTAAGAGTAGGGGAAAGAGTGGAGCGAAAACTCACCGAGTATATAAAAGGAGAAGAAAAAGATGAGTGAGATCCTCAGAAAAGCGAAAAGACACGCCATAGACCACTATGGAAACCTAGTCTACCCCATGGAACCAAGGTATGACCCAACATCAGAACGCTACACCGTCAATCTCAACGTCCACATACCAAGACTCATAATCAATGATGCTACACAAGCAAGAACAGTAAACACACTCACCCTCGAAAAAATATGCAAAATAACCTACAACAAAAACGGTAACATCCAAGCCCAGCCAACAAAACAGGAGTGCCTCCAAGCACTAAACGAAGCACTCAACATCTGGAACCAACGAATCAACAGAATAGTAACCAGAGCAGCGTCAAACCAACTAGCCCAAGTCCCAGCAGTACACCACTTCCTAAACCCAGCCATAGTAATAGCCAACTGGCTATACCACCACAACACCCTGACAGAGGAAAACCTCCAAGACCTAACACGCACCGAGAAATACTGGGACTATATAGACCTCCTAAAAAGCCTACAAGTTATCGCATACGGTGACGATAAATTCGGTTTAGGCAAAATAGGTCAAGGACTCAGAGAGAAGAGCAAAAACAAAGACGAGTTCATCACAAACACCATCTCACTAATCCTCAGCGAAAGATACAGCTACCTTGAAGAGATTATGCACATACGAGTACTCAGCGCACTAATCCACACCAACACCGCATACTACAAGTTCTGCATAGAAGCCAACCAAAACATAGAGAAAAGACCCCAATCAATCCACAGAGAATACGAGAAAACCTACGGAAAAAGAAGCTACGTAGAGTTCTTCAACAGCCTAATGGAGCTATCAAGAGGAAACGTCATCCACTACCAGGAACCATACGTAACAGCAAATACAGAGATCCTACAGAAAATCATCGAAATAGAAATCACCCACAACGTATCCCCACCAATGTAACCTCAATCACAACTCCATTACCCTAGACCTCACAACCATTAGAGAGACCACATGCAGATCAATATCAACGACCACGCAGGGACAGACACCCTCAGACACAG
>CAYUTB010000082.1:7191-9904 GCA_964447425.1 uncultured Candidatus Bathyarchaeia archaeon | reverse complement strand
GACAGACACCCTCAGACACAGGGAAACAGCCCAACAGCTACTCCAAACCATAAACCAGAACCCAGATGAACCAGTAACCCTCAACTTCAAAGACATAACCTTCGCCTCACGCAGCTTCCTCCACGAACTACTCAGCGGTCTACACAACCGAGAAATCAACTACACCAACACCGACGAAGAAATCCTATTCATGACAAAGATCGCCTTCACCAAACCAGTACTCAAACTAGAAACAGAGAAGGAAGTAAAGGAACTAGTACCCGCCTAAAAATGGGTGAATATTCACATTCTTCATATCAAAATGCAGCCCAATCAAGGTACCCTGCCAATAACTCCCCAACCTATAAGGCGTTGACACACTACCCCGAACCACCCTAATAGCATCCCCCGTCATCACTACAACCTCACCCCCATAACCCTCAGTGAAAATACGGACAGTACTAGGCACACCTGCGCCACGTTCAACATTATTCTTCGATGAACGCCCCTCAAGCGCATTAGTAATCGCATCGTGATGATTCTCCACCTCATAATCAGTACCACGATAAGACTCAAGATACCCAATACCTGTATCCGCAATAGCGATCTCACATGTATCCGTGCTAGGCCAGTGCTGAGCCAAAATCCAGTAACTCTCAGAATGCGAATGCTCCCTGATGTTCGTGGTCAATTCACTTGTCATATACTTCAAAGTGTTCTCGAAATTACTCCGATACCTCCGATCCACATCTCTAAGAATCCGTTCCTCATACTCGCCTAACACATCATCATCTCTGCGAGAATCAAGCATTGTCAACGGAATCGCAGTACCCGACGAAAATACATCCCTCGTACCAGTTGGAAACCTGATACGGTTAATGTATGCCCTAGTTTTAGACTTGGATACATTACACATTATATCGATACCCATATGATTTGATGAAGCAGCCAATGCTATGAGATGAATCGGTGTCACCCAATTCGCAGAAACATCCAAATCAATAACCCGATAACCATCCGCCCGCCTCTTAACCACCTCAGCTAGATTAACATCCATCTCAGCCAAAATACGCATCAGATCAAATTCCTGAGTAATCTTCACATCTAATACAATGAATCGCAAACCTAAGAATCTATCAATCAAAACAGGTAAGGGGGGGGGTAAAAAAACGGAGCCACAAACAGCCCTCTCCAACAAAAACCAGCCCCAGAACACCCCAGAACCGATCCACATATGTGCAAAAATGTGGTAGAGTAACCGGCAATTAATGACAAAAAACGCCACACTAACACAACACATCTACAACGAAGGGGGAAGGGGGCAACACAAAACAACACAAAACTACGCCCTAATCCCCGAAACCAGCCACAGAACACCCCAGATCAACCCTCACTGAGTTACAAAAACCGTCTCGGTCACCGAGAAAACGTGACGAAAACCGCATCAGTAAGAACACAAAAAACGCATCCACTCCTCCCCCTTACCTAAAGTATTATTCAAACGCTGTAAGGCAACATGAAATCAACCCACACCATCCCAACTATAGAGACGCGCGCATACGCGAAAAAACATCGATCCACCATGCTATCTCAGCAAAAATAAGGCAATAACTTCGCGAAAAAAGACTATTTTACTTTCTTTTTTCCTCTTTTCCACATACTTTACTCTATTGAAAAAATACGTGACAATAAAACATATTCCCCACTTTGACATCTTGTAATATAACCACTCCAGTCATAATACTATATGGTCTTTTTACGGTAGTTATTTAAATAACATGTATAATAATTCCCCCCAGAGAACTACTATGATCAATGAAAAACAAACAATGTACCTAGCTGTAGTAGCTATCATTCTAGCAACAATAGGAATCGGATTATCCTATTACAAATCCGCAGGCCCCATGGGCCCAGAGGGCGCCGCAGGCCCCGCTGGCCCTGCCGGCCCTACGGGTGCCACGGGTCCTGTTGGACCAGCGGCAACTCCGGTGATGCAAGCAGCAGAACCAGAGTCTTGTTCAGTTTGTCACAAGGAAGCCGGTGCAGATCACCAGGCTACCTATGATGAACTGTATCAGGATGAAGTAATTACAGTTACTAATCTAGCTTACACATACTCCGGAAACGCACACAAAGTAACCTTCAAAATGACCAAAGATGGCGAACCTTTTGATGGCAGAGACGCAGATGCACTAAACATCTACTGGGTACCATACACGGGCTCAGCATTCCAGTTTGAACCAGCCGCAGAAAGGCTCTCCCTCAAAGGAACTCTGACCTATGATGGCGCAGGCGGAATGACGAGCTCATTAACAAGCACGGCTCCCGCCCTCGCAAGCAGCCTATCAAGCAAGGCAGGTCTAGTTGTGGTGTATGGTAGAGACGAGTCACTCGGTAGAATACCTAACACTCGCCTCGACACAAACAAGTACCCATTCGCAGCACTAATCGAGACAGGAGCAGGCGTTGATTACGAATCCGCCGCAAATGTCGCAGGCTGTGAAAAATGCCATACAACGCCCTATCTCAAGCACGCTTACATCTATGGACAGGTTAACCACGATGCCACAAATGACTTCTACACCTGTAAAGCATGCCACCTGGATAACGGCGAAGGCGGCCACTACGAGTGGCAGCTGTTAGTCAATGATCCAGAGAAGGCAGTTCCTTGGCTAGCAGATGAAGACCTATCCATCTTTACGCCTGAGGAACTAGAGAGCTTGTCATACACAAC
>CAYUTB010000082.1:0-7091 GCA_964447425.1 uncultured Candidatus Bathyarchaeia archaeon | reverse complement strand
TTCAAGGACATCCACAGCGGCTATGATAAGAAGATCTACACCGCAGATGGCGTCAAGTACTCAGAAGCAATAACAGTCTCAATCGATAAGGCATCAAAAGCTGGTAACATGGTTACCATCGAGTTCAGCGCTGCTGGCAGTGCCGGTTCGGTTGATTCAGCGGATATCGTTCCAGAAGTGATGATTGGTCTCTACGGTTACGACACCAAAGACTTCATCGTCAACGGACATGACCGCTACGACAGCAGTGGTAACGGCGTTATCTCCCGCTCCGACGGCGACCTACCAAAGGGCGCTTACGTAGTGGGCACCACACATGCTTACTTCACCACAATCAAGGATACCCCAGGCTCATGGTCGGTCAAGACTGACCTATCTGAATGGGCTAGCTTGATTAGTGACGGCACTGTCAAGAGAATTGAAATCGCAGTACTATCTGCGGTGGACGATGCCGATGGTGAAGAGGTTGCCATCAACGCTGTTTCTCGAACCTTTGACATCGCTAGCAACAGCTTTGACGATTACTTTAGTCCCATCGTGAATGTAGAAGACGGCTGTAACAACTGCCATGATGCACTCGGCATAACTTTCCATACGCCCGATTACGGCGGTAAGGTTACGGTTTGCCGGATGTGCCACGTCGGGCTCTCGGGTGGCTCTCACCTAGAGATGCAGTCGAGATCAATCGACTCATATGTCCACGCGATCCACAGCTTCCAGGCATTTGATATCGGTACTATTGACTTCACAGATCCAGTTGCAGCATTGGAATATGAGCACCACGTCGGGTTCACATATCCAACGCACGGTATGGATTGTGAGTCATGCCACGTTGCAGGAACATACAATGTGCCAGATCAGGTAAAGTCACTACCAGGTATCCTATCAGCCTCTTCCACGGTAACGACCGAAGATAGAGCCATCGGCGATGTGCCCTCCTATGTCACTGGACCAGCTTCAAGAGCGTGTGGAGGATGTCACAGAGCAGTGCTGATCAAGGAAGATGCAGCAAGCGAGCTTGTATCCTTCTTCCAGCACACCAAGATGGGCGGTTACCTAATCGAAGCAGGGACCGACACCCTCGATACAGTAATCGAAGAAATCATGGCATACTACGAGTAAAAAACAATGCGAGGTGGATAAAACCACACCCGCAACCCCCCTTTTATTATAAACTTTTTATAAACTCCAATAACCCCCAAAAAACACCATTACATAAACACACACCAATCCAAACAAGTTGAAAAACAGGAAACAACAGCAGAAAACAAAAAGAGGAAACAAAAAAACTATTTTTCCCCGATATAACCATCTACCAGTTATATCAAAAAACCCAAGTATCCGCCCACCGTTACCAGAAAAAGCGCAGCCGATGGGATTCGAACCCATGAGGCACAAGACCACTAGTTTTCGAGACTAGCACAATAACCACTCTGTCACAGCTGCCCACAAAAAACCAACTGAGGCACCAATTAACCCTTTCCCTCAACAAGCCTACGCAACTCATCCCAACCCCCACGATCCTTCGCCAAAATCACCTCAACCGCCTCACCCCCACTGCCCAACCGGGCACGCGGCACCCCCACACGCCGAAGCAAATACTCCGCACCCCGAAGCAACCGCCCATTCAACTCACTATCCACAAGATCAGCCAAAGACACCACCAACGCCTCCAACGTCTTCGGCTTAGTAGGCCCCACATCCCCATGATGCCCCGCCACCACATGCACAACCTCCAACGGAAAACCCCGCCTCAACAACTCCCCCACCATCAAACTCAGATGATCCACACGCCCACCGAAATCACTGGTCCGGAAACCACCATCATCCCCCGCCTCATAACAATAAACCTTCATAACATCATGCAAAACAGCCCCAGCGATCACAACATCCCGATCCACCTCACCACCATAATAATCACCCACCAAATCACACAGAGTCAAAGAAACCCTCACAACCGACACAGTGTGCTGCAGTAAACCCCCCTCATAGCTATGATGCTGAAAAGCCCCCGCAGGGCAAACCTCAAGCGGCAAACACGGAGCATCCAAATCACTCGGCGGATCACAAAGAAACTCCCTCACCCGCTCCCTAAGCCCATCATCCTCGATCAAATCCACATAACCCATAACCTCATCCAGCATCCAGTTCACCGCATCCACAAATCCAATCAACTCAGCGCCAAGATTCTTAAAACCATCGCCCACAAGACTTATCACCCCACCAGACACGAAACCGCAACAGGTGAACAAGACGAGCAACTACAACACAAAACTATACGCGCTCATGCTCACAGCCACCACATTCGTACTAAACTTCACCCTCGTCCAACCCATCTACAGCCTATACCTCACCACCAAAGGCATAACCATAATCCAACTCGGCATCCTCCTCAGCGTACAGAGCTTCATCCCCCTCATACTCAGAATACCCCTGAGCAGCCTAATCGAGAGAATCGGCCGAATACCCAGCATGATCATAAGCCTAATAATAAGCGGAGCAGGCACCCTCCTATTCATCCCAGCAAAGGGCTACACACAGCTCATGCTCGTCATAATCTTCAACACAATATCCGCCAGCAGCTTCAACCAGACCGCCATGAGCACCATAAGCGACGCAGCCCCACAGTCCCGACAAGGCGACGCCATGGGAAGATACCTCACCTTCCTAGGACTCGGCATGCTACTTGGACCCGCGCTATGTTCATGGCTCGTGGGGCCCCTCGGCTACGATGGGTTATTCTGGTTGGCAGGAGCCATCCCAATTATCGGCATCCTGTTACTGGTTTTCATGGCTCCCAAGAACATCCGCGCGAGAGAAAAAACAGAGAAACCAACTATAAGCACATCCGAGTCCCTGCGCATGATCCTCCGAAACAGAAACGTCCTACTCCTTAGCTACTGCAGAGCCAGCTTCAGCGCCACCCAATCCATATTCCTCGCCCTATTCAGCATATACGCCGCGGACAAACTAGGGTTCAGCGACTCCACCATCGCACTATTATTCACCGTACGCGGCTTCTCAAACATGATATCACGGTTCCCAGCGGGAGCCATCAGCGACAAAATAGGGAGAAAACCCCTAATGTACGGAGCATACGCACTCCTCGTAGTAAGCTTCATCATGATCGCCTACACTGGCAACCTAGTACTACTCGGAGTAGCCATGGCCCTATACGGGCTCTGCTGGGGCACAAGAGCCGTCGCGGAGTGGGCTTTCCTAACAGACCTCGTCGAGCCCGAGATCAAGACAATAAGCATCAGCTACCTATCCAGTGTATTCAGCCTCGGAAGCACACTGGGCAGCATAGCCTCCGGGTTACTAACCGTGTTCTTCCCCTACAGCACTATCTTTCTAATCGGGGCAGCCATAAACCTTGGAACCCTACCCGTGATATATTCTATGAAGAAGAAGCCGTCTTGAAGCTCTCCATCTTCTCGACGATGGCATGATAAGCCTCAACTGGGTCCTCGATTCCCTGAACCATCCTCTCAAATGGGCAATAGATAACTCCGTTCTCCATTTTTATATGAGGAACCTCTTCCCTAGCGCTAAACTTGACCCCGTACTTCTCAAGCACCAGTCTCCCCGGTGTGCTGAGCACAGCGGTAATCGCCTCGGCTGCCTTGCTGTAGATCACCAGAAAGGCGGCTGCCCGTCCCAGAATCTTATCCACCATAAGGGTTCCCTCCAGTTCTTTCCCTAATTCATTGATGGCCTTTAGGTGCGGACGTATCCCGCCTAGGCTGCTCTCAAAGATCAACATGCCTTCCTTGTAGATCATTAGGCTGTTTCCTGTTTCTTCCAGTTTTTGCAGATAGTGGTTCATTGGATGCTATGTGATGTAGGCGGTGGTTTTTATTCATTATTTTCTCTGATGCCAAGTAAAGAATTGAGGACGGCGCTGATTCTCTTATGAATCATATAGTACCACACAACGAGCGTCCACATCAAGTAACAGTATGCGACGATGTAGCCTTGTCTATATTGAAGATAATGCAGGAAGAGTATCTCTGTGAATACGGTGAGCGCTGCAGCTATGATGAGATTCAGTGTCTCCCAGTTTAATCCCAGTTTCACAGATCAAACTGTGTCTCAGAACATTATCAAGAATATTCACCGATCAGAACACGTATCGGTTACCGCATCAGAGAGACCTTGATCTGCTCCACTCCCCGGATAACCCCTAACTCGTTTGCCAGGGTCTTGATCTTTATGGCTTCTCCTTTCACAGCAAGTATCTCCAGGCATTTATGGTGGTCTAGGTGAACATGGGTTGAAGAATTAATGATGTCGGTGTAGTCGTGCTGCAGATGTGTGAGTTCCTCCATCACTCCACCAGTATGATGATCATACATCATGGTTATTACGCCAGCCAGTAAACCCTCAAGGTCTTTCCACTTGTGTTCAGTTATGAAATCTCTCATAGCGGTCTGGACCGCCGTTGATCTGTTATACCCGATCCTGTGAATCATCTCATCGAACTCATCTAACAGGAGTGGTTCGATGGACACGCTTATTCTAGATACTCTGCTGGACATAGTGCTTACCTGCTATAGTTGAGTGGAATCAACCATATAGTCTCTCCTTACTCCTCTTCTAATCCCGGTATTACTTTTTATGGTTATCGTAATACTGATTGTATTTATCAGTTGATTTACCTCTTGGTAAAACCTATATTAGACTAGACTGGAAGAACCCTCATGCATGAATGGGCACTAGCTGAGGGCGTCATATCGACAGCGACCAAGTTCGCCTTGGAGAATGACCTCATCAAAGTCACTGAAGTAGTTATTATGATCGGGGAACTCCAACAAGTTGAACACGAGGTGCTGGAGTTTGCCTTCGAGCAACTAAAGACTCCCTTATTCAATGAAGCAAAGTTCATACTCAAGTCTCAGCCAGCAAAGTTCAAGTGCCGTAAATGTGGCTACGAATGGACCTTTAAGGCTCAGGGAATGACCGAGGAGGTTTCCGAGGCGATCCACTTTGTGCCCGAGATGGCTCATGTTTACATCAAGTGTCCAGGATGTGGGAGCCCGGATTTTGAGGTCTCAGAGGGAAGAGGCGTCTGGCTAGCAACCATCAAAGGTGAGAAGAGTGAGTGACCCTAGGCTCGCGGTGATTGAGCGCCGCTTTGAACAGGTTGGTAAGATTATCGCCGTGTCCAGTGGTAAGGGCGGTGTCGGGAAGAGTATGGTGGCTACCTGTTTAGCGTTGAATCTCAGGGATCAAGGGTATAAGGTTGGTCTTCTCGATCTCGATTTCACGAGTCCAGCTACCCATGTCATATTAGGAGTTGACGGGCTCTACCCAACGGAGGAGTATGGTATTGTTCCTCCTCTCGCCCACGATATGCGGTACATGAGTATCATTCATTACAGTCTGGATGAACCCGCTCCCCTCAGGGGGGTTGATGTCAGTAACGCTATCATCGAGCTCCTCGCTATTACCCGTTGGGGGGAGCTGGATTACCTAGTGGTAGATATGCCGCCGGGGATCGGCGACGCGACTCTGGATACCATCCGGTTGATCCCGAAGCTATGGTTCATCGTAGTTACTACCCCAAGTAGGGTTGCGTATCAGAGTGTTCGGCGAATGCTTGTGCTGCTAAAAGAACTGAGAGTGCCAGTAGCTGGCGTGTATGAGAACATGGTGATGAAGCCATCGGATTATGTAAGGTCTGATGTGGAGGCTCTTGAGTTGAGGTATCTTGGCTCAGCTGATTATGATGAGACCCTAGAGGCTGCTTTGGGGGATGTGGCGAAGTTATCGGAGACTGGTTTCTACAAAAGGGTCGGGGAATTAGTCCCCAAGATCGTTTAATTATTTCTCTTTTATCAGCAATGCTATGCCAAAAGCCAGTACGCTGAGGGCTGCGAAGAAGTAGAATACGCTGGAGTAGCCGTAGTTTAACGCTAGATATCCTGCGATTGCTGGTGTGAAGAAGCCTACTCCGTATTTTAGTGTGAAGTTTACGCCATAGGTTACTCCTACTGTGTCTTTTGTTGCTATGTCACCTAGTAGCGCGTTCATTGGGCTCTGTGTGATGAAGAATGTGAATCCGAGTATAATGACTATCAGTACCAGTATGGGTAGGCTGCTCGGCGCTAGTACGAATCCGATTAGTGATAATGCGAATCCAGCGTAGCCAAATAGTAGTAGTTTCTTTCTACCCATTCTGTCGCTGAGTTCTCCACCTAGGATCTGGGCGAAGGCTCCTACAGTGTATTTTAGTGTGCTGAGCCCACCAGCGATTACAAATGATAGTCCTTTCTGTTCCTCGATGAAGACCATGATGAAGCTGGCTACCCCTGTCCAGAGCATGCCGCTGAGGACTACTATTCCCAGTGTAACGATGAGTGTGCCTCTGTCCGCTGTTCCGAACATCTTCTTCAACGTGGCTAATGGCCCCACATATGTTCCTTTCTGGATTTTAGTGTCAATGTCCACTGCCACAAAATGGTCTATTATCGCCATGACTAGCCCGAGGATACCCCAGATGATGAAGGTCATTCTCCACCCGTATCGTATTCCGAGTAGGCTTGATGTGAGGTAGCTGACTGCCATCCCCATGTCGCCTGAGAGTCCCTGTATGCCCATGTAGCGACCTCTGCTCTCGTCGCTGAGGAGGCTCATGTGGGCGTAGCCGCATGGGTGGTATAGGCTTGCGCCTATTCCTAGTGTTATGAGGCCTATGGCTGCGATGGGTATGCTGGGGGAGAATCCGATTATTAGTGATGATCCTCCGCATAGTATCATGCTTATTGTGATGAGCATTTTTTTGCTGTATCTGTCTGCTATGAATCCTATTGGGAAGCTGAACCAGCCGTAGAATAGTGTTACTAGGCTTGCTAATAGTCCGACTGTTGCTATGTCTCCTAGTTCTCCTCCTAGTATGGGTATCATGGCTGGGAGTAGTACTAGGTATGCGTGCATTATGCCGTGGCTGCTGCTTATCGCGATCATGCTTCTGTCTTGGGTGTTCATAGTTTTCCCTTCAGTGTCCAGTGATAGGGATGTTCTTTGGTATTTAATTCTTGATGTGAGGGTGTTCTGGTAACGGTGGGCGGATACTCGGTGCATTTTTT
>CAYUTB010000081.1:0-11212 GCA_964447425.1 uncultured Candidatus Bathyarchaeia archaeon | reverse complement strand
AAAACAAATAACATCAACACAAAAAAACAACCAAAACAAAACCACACACAAAAGATTTTTTTTTCCCAGATATAACCCCCTACCAGTTATACCCCAAAACACCCACCCACAGGAAAACCTTCAAAACCCAAAGCATCCTAATCCCCAATATGACAAACGGCGTACTAGCAATCGTCTCCCACCCCGATGACGAGACCTTCGGCTGCGGAGGAACCCTAACGAAACATGTTCAAAAAGGAGCCGATGTCGATGTTTTATGTTTAACCTGCACCCCAACCAACAGGAAACACGAGTTTAACGCTGCCACAAACACTCTCGGCGTGAAAACCACTCTCTGGATGGAAGAGAAAATAGAGCTTAACCCTGAGTTGATCCGGAGAGTAGCTGATTTTATAGATGAGAAACACCCCCGCGTCATCATAACCCATCTTCCATTTGATTACCACAGGGAACATAAGGCGTGTTATTCTGTTGTAAAGGAGGCTGTTGAGTGGGCCGCCCATACGACAATGTATGAGGATGCGTGGAAAGTAGAGCGACTACTGCTTATGGAGGTGAATACCTTGATCCCCAGTCCATCTGTATTAGTGGATGTATCCAGCGTCTTCGATGTCAAGATGAAAGCCATCGAACAATATACAACACAGCTAGCAAAGTTTCCCTGGGGCTACTATCAACAGATAAACCAGAAGAAAGCTGAACTAAGAGGCGCCCAATGCAACGTAGAGTACGCTGAAGCATTCATCGAAGAGGCGTTACCCCGTGATGGCCCCTTCTACTCCACAAAGTCAACGGGTTTTCTTGTCTAGGAAGTCTTAACAGCACCCTGCTCCCCATGTATTTCGTCAGGTGGCACATTGAATCTCTACGGCTTGAAGGTAATTGACATTCACAGCCATTTCCCGGTCCAGCGACCCGGAGGACGGAACTGGAGGGAACGACTGGTCGAACGCTACGGCGAACACCGCGCAGATATAATTCTCGAAAACTCCCGCATGTACAGGGATAAGTGGCGGCGTATGTGGGCGTTTGAGCCCCCCGAGGAAGATGTTCACAGCGACGATGAGCAGGCAAAACGCTGGGTAACGGACATGGACGAGAAAGGATTGGAGAGGGTGAACTTCGTCATGGGTGGAGGCAACGATAATCTAGCCAAGATAGTGAAGCAGTACCCTGATCGTTTCACAGGGTTCGCCCACCACAATTTGTTCGAGGAAGGAGCGGCTGCTGAGCTTGAGCGGGGCGTTACTGAGCTCGGGTTGAGGGGTTACAAGGTCATTGCATCTGGTCAGAGCAAGCCCATTGATAGCGAGGAGGCTTATCCTGTATGGGAGGCAGCCGAGCGTCTCGGGGTACCTGTTTTGATTCACTTCGGGGTTCTCGGTGGGGGCGGAGGCCCTGCGTATGATGTGCGTAACCTGAATCCCTTGACTTTCTGGAAGGTATGCAGCGATTTCCCGACCATGAATGTGATTATTCCACACTTCGGGGCATGTTACTGGCGTGAGTTATTACAGCTCTGCTGGCAGTGCCCTAATGTGTATGTGGATACCTCTGGTAGTAACCAGTGGATGCGCTGGATGCCCTGCGAGGTTAGCCTCAGGGACCTATTCCAGAAGGCTGTTGAAACCATCGGCGCTGAGCGGTTGATCTTCGGCACGGATAGCAGTTATTTCCCCCGTGGTTTCAGCGTAGAGTATCTCAAGGAGCAGCTACGGGTCTGTTATGAACTCGGCTTGCCTGATGAGAGTATTCATAGGATTTTCCACGACAACGCTGCTGGGCTTTTAGGGCTCAGCTAGCATAATTGTTTTTATTACATCCTTCGTGAATTCTATCCACTCTTGGTGCATGCTTTGACTGAACAGGATAATCGACCACCGGCGCATCAGATCTACTCAGACTATGTATATTCTAGAAGCAAAGAAGGCTTGGCCACCGATCTCTGGGGCAGGATTCCGCATACTCTTGGAGAGGCAGCGGATATCTTGCCTGAGATTAGATCTGATTACCCTGAGTCGCCTTACCTTGATGCGCTTAAACGGGTTATGAAGAGTAACATGCGTAAGATGGGTATCTTGACCAGTAAGGCATCTGAGGCGATTGACTCCTTGCATAATGGGGTCGTTGAGGCTGGTCAGCAGCCCATGCTTATGGGTGGGCCGAGCCTGATGTTGAATAAGATCGCGTATGCGACTGTTCTCGCGGGTGAGGCTGGTATGGTTCCGCTTTATTATGTGGCTGATTATGATGGGGTTCAAGCTGAGTTGACCAATATGCGTCTTCCCGGTCCAAGCAGCAAGGGGCTTCATCTGAGTTACCCGGTTCAACAGAGTGAGGAAAATCTAGCCATATACGAGGTGGGGACCCCAGATGAGGATTGGTTCCGTAAGACCCTTGAGAAGATTGATAGCAACTTCCGTGGGATACTGAAGGAGGTTGATGCTGGTAAACGGGAACGCGTTGAGCAGAATCTCAGCCACGCTTATTCAATCATAAAGTCGGCTTATTATTCTACGGATAATGTCTCAGAGTTCTCGACGAAGATCATCGGCTCGCTGCTTAACTTGGAGGCTGACATCGGGACCCCTATTTATTGGTTCAGCATGCCCGAGACGCGGCCACTGTTTATCGATGGATATGAGGTGTTGCTGAAGGAGCCGAATAGGTCTAGGTTTATCGAGGCTACAAACGCTGCGGCGTTGAAGGTGGAGTCCGCGGGTTATCGTAGTCAGATAGGGCTGCGTGGTGGTGATTATGTTCCTTTCTTCTTGGAGTGTATGAATCCCGAATGTAGCAGGATCAGGGTTGAGCTCAGGTATAGCAGGGAAAATGGCTCGGATACGGCTACTTTACATGGTAAATGCCCCCTCTGTGAGGAGAAGTACTCATTCAGTGTTAAGGCAAGTGAGCCTGATGTTACAGAGATTATTAACTGGATTACCCCTCGGGTTGACTCCCGGCAGGTTATCGTTGACTCTGTGATCCCCATAGTGGCACATATCGGTGGACCCGGTGAGACCAGTTACTACGCTGAGGTGATTCCAGCTGTCAAGGCGCTGGGGCTTCCTTTCCCTGTGTTCATGCGTTACACTAGGACTTTCTATAATACGCCATGGAATGAGCAGATGGCTTCTGGTTTGAAGAATGATGGTATCCCTGTTATCACGAGTGATGATCTTTTCAAGTATCTTAGCCGCTGGGTTGAGGCGCGGAATAACAGTGACTCTGAGGGTCTATGGAGGGCACATGAAGGGATTGATAGGAGTATAAACTCGACTTTCAATGAGCTAGTTTGTAGATTATCTGCCTTGGAGACAGATGTGACTGGTATCAAGGAGAAGCTTCGTGAGCCCGGTGACCGGCGTCCATTGATAGAGGCGATGAGGAAGAAGCAGGCCGAGGCTCAGGTACTAGATAATTATCTCAGCTGGGCTTTTGGCCGGTTTAGCCCCGAGAAGTATGGTCAGGAGGTGAACTGGCTCTGGCTGGACCTAGCAGCTGCAACAGGTGTAAGAGATTTAATGGGTGCATATCTCCGGCAGTATAACCGGGACACCCCGAATAGTTCGATGTTCTTTGTGAACATAACTTAGTCGTTGTAGCTTTTTCTCAGCGGGGGCGCGAGTCTCGCCATCAATAACGCTCGTTCGAATACGTCTAACCATGCCTCAGTTTCTTCTTGGATGGCTTTCGGGGTCATCACCCCGGCATCGTGGTTCATCCCGATCTCTCGTGCAGCTTTTGCGCGATATACTGGTAATAATCGGTCGCCTGCTCTGTCTATCTCCCAGAAGTCCTCGGTCAGGAATACTATTCTGGGCACTCTGGTGGCTCCGAGTATTCGCAGTTCTTCCACGAGTTCTGGACTGGTCTCTCGTTCAATGAACCTAATGTTGACTTTTTCTCCCGCTGCCTCTGCGATTTTCCTGATAATCGATGTGGTTCTTACGCAGTCTCCACACCAGATGCCCACCATGGCTAGTATGTTGATTTTCCTGTTGTAGTCTTGCACTCTTTTCTTCTGTTCCCCTGAAAGTGTCGGCGCTCTTGACTCAAATTCTCTCCAACGCACAGCTTTCACGGGGTCTGTTTTTAGGTACTCTTCATAGGGTAGAGCCATATCGTAGTGTTTTTTCCAGAAATGGGCTCTATTATCGTGGTATGACATAATCCCTGTGATCTGAAAGGTGGGTTATATTGGTATGCTAGAGAACCGAGTTGTATACGTCTAGGTACTGTTTCAGGACTATTTCTTTGGTGTATTTCTCGAGAACCGTCTTTCTGGCGTTCTCACCCATTCTCGCTAATAACTTTTCATCAGAGTTCAGCTTGAGGGCTGCCTCAGCTATCTCCTCAGGGTGCTTCAGGGGTACTAGGAACCCGTTTACGCCATCCTGGACCTGCTCAGGTATCCCGCCGACGTTTGTCGCTATTATTGGTAGTCCGCAGCTCATTCCCTCTAGGATGGTGAGTGGGGCGTTCTCTGTCTCGCTGCACAGTACCAGAGCGTCTGCGCAGTTCATCATGGCAGCTACGTCGCTCCTGTATCCGGTTACACGTATGTTTCGCCTGATGTCTAATTTGTCTATGAGTCGTTCGATGTTGTGTCTGTCCGGTCCGTCTCCGACGAGGATCAGCTGAGCATTTGGTTCCTTCTTTGTGATTATACACATGCTGTAGATGAGGTCCTCGATGCGTTTGACTGGTCTAAAGTTGCTGACGTGTACGAGGGTGATGGCTCTTGGGCGTGGGTTTTCTAGGAGGTGACATGGGGCTGGCTGATAAATCTCCTCGTCTACGAAGTTTGGGATAACATGTATCTCTTTCTCGATTCTTAGATTCGTTTTTGCTTCTTCCGCCATATATTTTGAGACCGTGGTTATGGCGTCGCTTGCTTCGATGCTCATGGTGTTTATGGGTTCGTAGCTGGGGTCGCTTCCCAGTATGGTTACATCGCTGCCGTGTAGAGTGGTTATGTATGGTTTTTTCGTGATTTCCCTTGATAGCTGTGCGGCTGTTGAGTGTGGGAGGGAGTAGTGGACGTTTATGAGGTCTAGGTTTTCTCGTTTGGTTACCCTTGCCATCTCTGAGGCTAGTGCGATGGTGTATGGTGGATATTTGAATAATGGGTATTCTACGACTGATACGTGGTGTACTTTGACGTTGGGTATGTCGTATCCCTGTATAGCGTATGGGCGTTCATATGTGATGAAGTGGATCTCGTGGCCTATCTTGGCTAGCTCTACGCCTAGGCGTGTGGCTAGTATTCCGCTTCCACCTACTGTGGGGTAGCATGTTATTCCTATCTTCAATGTATTTTACTTAAAAATTTGGTTGAATAAAAAGGGTGAGCCTTAGAGGCCCTTGATGCGTTTCTCTACTCCGCGTATGGCGGCGATCTGTCCCTCGTGGTGAATGATCTCGCTTACTCCGAGCATGAGGTAGAATCCTCTGGGTTTCTTGCCCATGAACCACTCCATCTCTTTGGCTAGGTCCTCGTCTTTTACCTTGCTAAGCTCTTTGCGCAGGTGATCTTTTCCTTCTTTGAGGTCTTTCATTATCTGATCGAGGCTCAGTTCCATGTTTCCGACGTATCCTTCTGGTACGCCTTTGACTTTTGCGTCTTTACTTCCCGCGATTGCTTTGGGGACGAAGCCGTACCATTCGCTGATGAGGTGGGTTAAGATGTTTCTGATTGTGTTTGCCTCTGTGCAGCTCGTCCAGTCGAGCTGTTCCTCTGTGATGTCTTTGAGTGAACCGTCGAGTCTTGTGAAGCCGAGTTCCGCGAATTCTTTAATTGTATCTATTTTTGCCATTTTGTTTCACCGAAAATTGGTATATGTGATTGATGCATGGAGTTACTTAACTCAATTGGTTAATTTTTTTTAAAAAAGGGGTGAGGCTACTCGTTTAGCCTCTTATAGGTGCCCCTGACGTAGGCTAGCTGCCCCTTATGGTGTATGACCTCGCCTATGTATGCGAATAAGCCGATCTTTCGCTGCCTTTTCCCACCCCACATGGGGATCTCTGCTTCCAAATCCTCGTCGCTGAGCTTCTTCATCATTGGGATGGCTTTCTCGGTGCCCTTTTTGATGTCCTTCATGAGCTTATCAAGAGGATAATCTTGGTCTCGGTAGTCCGCTGGCCAGCCCTCCGGTGCGTAGCTTTCTACGCCCTTGATGCGGCTCGGTAGGGCTGTGTTTACTATCCTTGAGATGTGGTTTAGCTGCCACTGGACGCTGTTGGATACTGGCGTGGGTTTGAACTTGTACTCTTCCTCTGTTAGGTCTTTGCAGGCTCCTTCGAGGCTGCTGATTGCCCATTCTAGCTCTTCGGCTAGTATCGATGCTTTCTCTTTCAATGAAATCTCCATAGAGTCCGTATGATCGGGGTCTTATAATCAATTCTCCGGTCTCATGCTGAAAATGGCTCTACTTTATGCTTATTTGAAGCATTATCATTGTTCATATCCTCTTTTGGGACTGTTTATCTCTGCATGAGATAGACCCCGTTATATTGGTCCTCGTTTATGGTTTATTCGAGATGAGTAAAGTCGATCTAAACAGGGAATTGAAGGGACTCTATAAAGCGAAACAGGTACCTGAACTGATTGATGTCCCGGTAGGCAAGTTTTTGGCTATTGAAGGGAAGGGCGACCCCAATGGCGCGGAGTATCAGCAGGCGATGATGGCGCTGTATGGAGCCGCTTACACGCTGAAGTTTCACTACAAGAGTCTCGGTATGGATTTCAAGGTGATGGCTCTTGAGGGGCTCTGGGGGATAGAACATGGAGTATTTGATATGGATAACCCTGCGCCGAGGGAGGAGTGGAGGTGGACTTCCATGATACGGGTCCCTGAGTTCGTTGATCAGAGGGTCTTTGAGGGTGTCTTGCCTGGGCTCGTGGAGAAGCGGGGTGAGAAGGTGAAGGAGGTCAGGCTAATGGTTTATGATGAGGGGTTATCCGCTCAGATATTGCATATTGGACCGTATAATGATGAAGCTCCTGCTATCAATAAGCTCCACGCATGGGTAGCTGGACAGGGGTATAGGCTCAGGGGTCAGCACCATGAGATCTACATGAGCGACCCACGTAGAACAAAACCCGAGAAGCTCAAGACCATAATCCGTCACCCCGTCGAGAAAATGGTTTGAAAGACACGTTACCATACCCGCTTTTTGTCCTCAATTCCCCGTGAATGATCTACGTTTTTGCACATTTTTGGGTTTGATCTGGGCTATTCTGGGGCTGTTTTACATAAATGGCGCATGTTTTCGGCTGGAATGTGTTGACCCCTCCTCCCCCTATCCCGTGTTTTCGAGATATGGTTAATAACAGGCATGTTATCTCCGCTGTAATGATGACTCCAAAACCCAGTGCTAGAAAAAACCTTGAAGACTATATCTTCAGAAAGATGGGTGATCAAGGAATCGTTGGACTGAGCGTAGTCACCGTAAAGGATGGAAAGACCGATTATAAGCGGGCATTCGGGTTCAGGAATTATATCACGGGGACGAGTGCTACGCCTAACACCATCTACTGTATAGGGAGCTTAACCAAGTCCTTTACCGCAAGCGCCATTATGCAGTTAAGCGAGAAGGGGTTATTGAATCTGAGCGATCCCATCGGGAAGTATCTTCCCATTGAGCTAACAGCTATGGGTGAACCGGTTCTAATCAAGCATCTTCTCAGTCACAGCAGTGGGCTCAGTGCGCTAGGTTACGCTGAGGCGACTCTGACCGCTGTCACAGATTTCAGTGATCGCTGGCTGCCTATCAGCAGTCCTGAGGACTTGATGGTATTTATGAATGGGGCTGATGAGTGGGCGATGGCTAAGCCTGG
The DNA here is from genome assembly GCA_964447425.1 of uncultured Candidatus Bathyarchaeia archaeon. Lineage (GTDB taxonomy): Archaea > Thermoproteota > Bathyarchaeia > TCS64 > TCS64 > RBG-16-57-9. Next base: position 3,366 of record CAYUTB010000081.1, on the reverse strand, counting down.
TGAACGTTACGCGTATCTGAATGAGGGCTATATTCTCTTGGGCAGTATCATAAAGGCTGTATCAGGGATGGAGTACGCCGATTATATCAAGAAAAACATCCTTGAGCCCCTCGATATGAAGCGAAGTACCTTCCACGAGGACGATGTCGAGAAGGATAATGATGTTGCGAGTCCCTATGTCTCTTCTGGTGATAATGAGAAGGTGGAGACCAGGTATCCATATGGGCAGATGATCGCTGACGGTGGAATGATGACCAATGTTATGGATATGGTAAAATTCCTACAGATGTTCCTCTCCTATGGACAACCCAATGGCGTCAAGATCCTCTCAGAGGAATCTATCAAGATCATGATGAGCCCCAAAATCAGGACAAGCGATATCCCCCTTAACAGTGCCAATAATCGCTTCTACGCTTATGGTCTCAGGATCAAATCCGAGTTCTTCGGATACAATCTGGTGTATCACAGTGGCAGTGTATTCGGTTCCAGTGGCTACATGGGTTTCATCCCAGAGAAAGGCGTGGGGGTAGTAATCATGGCTAGTGGCGGCTATTTCCTTGAGGATATTGGCGAGTTGGCTCTCGCTCAGCTATTGGGGGTTAACCCTGATGATGTGCCATATTTCAAGAGGATAGAGCAGCTTGAATCCCTCACAGGCACCTATACCACCTTCAGGAACACATCCGAGTATGAGGTAAAACGCAACAGAGGTATACTTCACCTTGAGACCAGTTTCTGGCAGAGGACATGGACGACCCCGTTGATCCCCGTTGATCTCGATGGAGATGTGAAGCGTTTCATGGTGTATGGGTTGGAGACCATGACTCCTGTTGAATTTTTGTGGAGGGACGGAGAACTGCTGATGTTCTATGAGAACAGCCTCGCCAAGCGTGTCAACGGTTGGTAAACTGTTTAATCTCCACAAGCCATCTTTTCTGTCATGAGTATATTGCACGATAAGACCCAGGTGATTCTTGAGAACCTCTCCTTTGAGGCAGACGGCGTGGTGGGGTTTCACGCCTTCGACCCGGATAACCCCGAGGACGAGTTTGATGTATTCGCGGATGAGGTGTTTCCCACAGCCAGTATCATCAAGGTTCCTATTCTTCTTGAGTTTTATAGGCAGGCTGCTGATGGGGTCCTAGACCCCTGTGAGGTTCGTCCATTGAGGGATGATGTCAAGGTGGGTGGGAGCGGTGTGCTCCAGTTTCTATCCGATAAGACCCAGCTGACCTTGGAGGACTGGGCGAAGCTCATGATTAACCTCAGCGATAACACCGCCACCAACTATATGATCGATGTTGTTGGTATGGATAACGTTAACCGCGTCATCGAGCAGCTTGGGCTCGTTGACACCAGGCTTCGACGTAAGATGCAGGCAAAGGGCATCGACCCTGATAAAGTTGAGAATCTTACTACTCCGCGGGAGTTCTCCACCCTCTTGATGATGATCATGAACCACGATGGATTGGATTCAGGGGTCTGTGAGAAAACCCTAGGCGCTTTGAAGCTCTACAAGGATGGTATTATCCGAGACGCGTTGCCCGGGGACTTTGAGGTGGCTGATAAGAGTGGCTGGATGGGTGCGGTGCAATGTGACTCGGGCATCGTCTACGCCGAGAAGCCATATATCGTAACAGTGATGGCGAAACACATACCCTCTTGGGACCGGAACGGAGCCGAGACACGTGATATGATGAAGCAGGCAGTCGCCGGGATACATGACTATTACCAGAATATTGCGACGGCTTCAAGGTACGGCAGACGAATCAAATGAGAACTGTTGACACCATCGCATTCATACTGATCCGTGACAAAAAGGTGCTCGTTGAGCGCCGTAGGCTTGACAGGGTGAACGACCCGGGGGCTGTAGCGATACCAGGTGGTCATGTTGATCCCGGTGAGACGCATCTGATGGCTTTGAGGCGTGAACTGAGAGAGGAACTGGGTATTGAGGGGACTCGGTTCAGTTTCTTTGATCGTATGCTCTGCCACTCGGATACCGAGGATCAGTTGAATCACTGGTATATCTGTGATGACTGGGCAGGGACGCCGGTGCCTGAGGAGGCTGAGGAGGTATTCTACTTGGGCTGGGATGAGTTGGATCAGCTGAGTTTGCCCAACGATAGATCTGTTGTCTCGCGGCTCTTCGAGGAGATCATCAACAAAAACGCTTCAAATTGCTGATAGTTCACTCTATTTTAGGGATCAGTTCAACCCTCAGAGTGATATCTCTGGGTACAGGGTGGAAGCCCTCTTCCTCAACAAACAATCACCGTACCACGAGGGCATCAGGATAGGCGAGACGGCGTACAGCCAAAAATAATCTGTGAATCCTTTTATCACCCTTATCCAACCCATCAATTATGAGTATTGAGCTTCCCGAGGCGCGGATACTCGCAGAGCAGCTAGAAGAGTCTATTGTAGGCAAGGTCATCGAGGCTTATGATCTCAGGGACGTTGAGAGGATGACGCGGATAGGCTTCGTCAACAAGGATCTCTCTGATTTTGAGTCGCTTATTGGTAGAATGATAGAACGCGTTGAATCTAGGGGAAATACTATCCGGGTTAAGCTGGATGGTTTCATGAATCTGTTATTAGCGCCTGAGTATGGTGGAGTTATCACGTTTCTGGCTGGGGGTGAGGCTCCTAAATATCATCTGAAGCTGGGATTTAGCGATGGCTCAATCCTAGCCATCAGAGTCACCAGTATGGGGGTAATCTACGCTGTAATGGACGAGAAATTAGGTGATAGCTACATGTATCGTAGAGATTTCCTAGGCGGCGTCTCCCCGGATACGCCTGAGTATACGTGGGAGTGGTTCAAAGCCGCCATCGGCGTGGAGAATAAACAGCTGAAATCATTGCTGGTGGGTAAGGACGCTCATCTAATAGGTATCAGTAACGCGACCTTTCAGGATGTAATCTACAGGGCAGGTGTCCACCCCAAGAGACGGGCTTCAGGTTTATCCGAGTCTGAGCTTAGGGCACTGTATGACGCCATAAAATACGTGGTGGATGAACGGCTCAGGCTCGGGGGAAAAGATGAGTTCACAGACATTCATGGGGTAAGCGGAAGATATGTATCAGCGATGGGGTCAAACATGAAGGATAAAACATGTCCCAGATGTGGTTCAAAGATAGAGAAGATAGCTCATGGCGGTGGGCACGTATATCTTTGCCCAGTTTGTCAAGCTGAGAAATAGGTGTGTGGATAGCCCGGTGTGAGATTACCCTGCTTGTGGGTGATTGGGAAGAGATAATATTGCCCAAGCCTTTGAATGGGGGAATGTCGCTGGAACGAATCCATCAAGAAATACTGCGGTACCTGTTTGACAACTTGCCCCAAGATTTCTCTGAATCGGG
>CAYUTB010000080.1:0-11225 GCA_964447425.1 uncultured Candidatus Bathyarchaeia archaeon | reverse complement strand
CTTAGTACGAAGATGAGAGGTATTCCGATTACCAGCAATACGTCTCTTCTGATCTTCATTTCAATTACTCTATATCTTCAATAAGTATGCGCACAGACTCGTACAGGGATAAGAAATTCGTGCTAGTCCACCTGATCCTCATCTTATTGAGCTTTGATGGACTCCCCATGTTATGCGTGGTAATGATATCCATGCCTGCATCAACCTGTTTAGTATCGGGGCTTAAGGTGCCACCTGCTGTCAGATACCATGTGACTGTGGCCGTTCTTGATGTGCCACCCGCATCGATGGGATTGCCGTTGATATCCAAAGGTGTGATGACGAATTTACATTTAACATCCTTATCTGAAGGGGTTATATCAAACTCAACGTACAATGTGTTCTGATCAACAATGGTAGTCTTGGGATTACCTATCACAATGGATGCTCCTGTGTAGGTTAAAGTATATTGGGCTCCCCAAGGCTCTTCGAGGGACGTCTGAACATAGGTTAGTGCGAAAGTAGAAAGTGTGCCAAGTACAATTAAAGCAATGATAGCGACTATGTACCTACGTCTCCAAATGCCAGCCGCCTTCTTGCGGCGCTTAGGCTCGTGAGTCATTGTGGTTAACCAAGTGAATGATTTCAGCCAAGATATATAGGCATAACCCCAATACGGGTGTTAACTCAATGATAACACTTGTTAACGTATAGATGTTTAAAGGTAAACAAGCGAAATTATTTGCATAAATGTGTTAACTGCTTAACACAGCTAATTTAGAAGTCGAATTCGTCTTCCTCCTCTTCTCCCTCAACATCAACATCCACTGGTTCATCAACCGGCTCTCCACGTTTCAACGGATTCTTGAGCAATCCTCTTCTCTGAGCTACTACAAGTGAGCCAGCTATGGAGGCGCCCACAAATGTGCCGACCCCATAAACATAGGGTGGCTTGAGCATATTCTCCTTAAAATCCATCACCCTATACGCTAACGTTGGATCTCTAACTTCCAGAGTCTCCGCTAAACTGATCGCTGAGTCAGTGTAAATGCCATCCGCTGCAACCTCTGCGTAAAGAGTCCACTTCCCCATAGCCTCAGGCTGGAATGTCGTTTGATACGAGCCGTCCTCATCAGTTAACGCGAACAAACTCGTCTGGTTGAGACCAATCCTTGCTGTGATGAATACTTCATACCCTATCCGTGGTTCACTGAATTGACCCGTGATATTAACATAGTCACCTAGCCCTATCCAATCTCTGCTAATGTTTAGATTCAGAGTAGTTGGCTTCCTTTTCATCTCAAAGATGGCTTGACTGCTGTTGCTTGGCCAGTTAACGCCGTCTCCAAAGAACTGAGCCGCGACACTCCATTCTCCCACTTGATTCGGCATGAATGTGTGAGTGAAATCACCGTCATCGTCCGTGGTGATGTTGAACTGTACGACTTTTGTTCCACGGGTGTAGTTGAGAGTCAGATCCGTGTATGGAAGACTAATAGTGCCCTTGGAGATCACCTTCTCGCCACCATAGATTGACTTCGGTTCAACCGCCAGCGTGATCTCTGTGGGGTTCATAGCCTTGGCTATCCCATATTTTTTACCCGTGTTTCCGAGGCTGTCAGTTGCCTCCCAGTAGTAGTCGATTATGGTTCCTTTTTTCTGGGGTGGCACTGTGACGTAGTAGACGCCATCACTGTAGGAGTAATCAATGTTTTTCCAAGTCTGCTTTCCATTGGTGCTCATGTAGAAGCCTGTCTGGGTGATCTCTGAGATATCCGTTATAGTGCTTCTGAGCTGGAATGGTTCATCGCTTGTGACGAAGGATGGTGGTTCAATCAATGTGATATTTGGGGGCGAAAAATCTGTTCTCAGGACAAAAGTCACCAGCCCCTCACCGTTCTCTGCTATCAATACAAGGTAGTAGAGCACTGGATCAGTGTAGCTGCTGTTGAAATCGATACGCATGTCTTCTCCGTTTCTCTCGCAGCTGTCTGATGCCTTGAAGTTGCGGTATCCTTGTGGGTCGTCGTTGAATCCGCCGTATTCTCCGTTGAGTTTTCCCAGCAGGCCTGGGCTCCATGGAGTGATCAAATTATCTATCTCGGTTCCTACTCCGGCTTTGAGGTTCGCCATAGGATACAATCTAGCCTCATACATGTCGAGCTGGTTAGGAACTGTAACGTCTACTGTAATTCTTGGCTGGTCTGTGATGAACTCAAAGGCGTAGCTGGACTCAGGTACCACATAGCGATCATCAGGTTCCATCATCTCGATCCTGTAATAGACATCGGGGTCTATGGTCTCTATCGCCATAAGTGTGGCTGCTTCCGATAATTGACTGTCCTTGGGGTCGTTTCTTACGCAGATGTAGTAGGTGGCTGTCTCAGGGGGTGTGAAGTACCAGCCTTTTTCGTCGTTGCTTATCTGTTCAGGGTATCCGGCTGCTTCAGTGTGGCTGCTGATGAAGTTTAGAACTGTTCGCCTTGCGCGATAGACGTATACATCATAGTCTGTGAGATGTTTCTCTAGGTTTACCCATTCGCCCACGAGATAGATATGATACGTATGACCTCCCTGCAGATTATATATGTAGGTCCAGGTCTCCCCGGGCTGTATCTGATCTTTCTCAATTGTCACTGGGAATCCTACTCTTTCCACTAAGGTGATGTTTCCTGATAGGGCATAGACTTCGGCTGATGCGGGGCTGACTGTTAGCAGTGTTATGGTTATGGCTAGGAGTATTGTGGTTAGAAGTAGCTTTAGTATGGTCTGGTTTTTGTTCTGCATGTGGGCCACTGCTGTTATTGTGGCTTCGTTGGGTTCATGGATTAAAGTGATTATGAATCTGTGTTCGGGTTCAGCGTTCGGTTTTTCTTTGTTGGTTTTTATAGTATTTACTGAAGGATGGCAGGTTTTTTATATGGTTCTATTCAGAGTTTTGTTTGAGTATATTTTATCGATTTTTGCCGTGGGCGGTCGATTTATTCTGGTTTTTTGACTGTGTTTTCGTCGTTTTAAGCCTGTTTTTTCGGGGTTTTTATGGTGTTTTGGATATCTTTGGAGTGTGTTTGTTATCTAAAGATTTTTATTGATATTGTTGCATATCTTTGGATATGGGTAAAATGTTGATTAGCTTGGATGATGCTACTGAGAAGAAGTTCAGGGAGATTACTCTGAGGCTTTTTGGGGATAAGAAGGGGGCTCTTAGTATTGCAGGGGAGCAGGCTATTCGTGAGTGGAATGTTAGGAACGATACTCAGCTGAAGTTTTAGGGTATAAGGATATCAATGCATATCTATTACACTCTATGGTTATCTATTGATATATATGGATAGTTTTGGATTATTATGGATGTTTTTAGATTTCTACGATAATATTATTTCCCCACAATCACAGTATACTCCATGACGATTATACCAGTAAAGATCGCTGCGATAAGGCAGGAGACGCCCACTGTGCGTGTTCTCAGACTCGATCTGCAAGGTCAGGGCTTCAAGTATAAAGCTGGTCAGTGGATAGACTGTTACGCCGAGATCGATGGGTTAAGGCAAGTTGTAGGGTATAGTCTGGCTTCTTCCCCATCCACTATGGGGTTTATCGAGTTGGCCGTGAAGGTGAGCGATAACCCTGTCACTGTGTATGTGCATACTGATGCGGAGGTAGGTGATACCCTGTATATTGAGGGAGGTCAGGGGGAGGTCTATTATGAAGCCGGTATGGGGGCCAAGGTGGTATTGGCTGCCGCAGGTATCGGCGTGTCTCCGTTGATGGGGATTCTCCGTTATATTGACGAGGCAACTGATGCAACGGTTACCCTGTTTCAGAGTGCCTCTGTTTTTGATGAGTTGATCTATTTTGATGAATTGATGAGGCGAGCCGAGAGAAACCCTAGGGTTAGGTATTATCCATGTGTGACACGTGAGGTGCCTCCGGAGGGTGTGGGGATGGGCAGGGTCTCGGGTACGGTGTTTGAGGCTTCTCGAATTGATCTCGGTTCCTTGTTTTATCTAAGTGGTCCCGGTGGTATGATTCCTGAGCTTAGGGATTATCTTGTGGGGCGTGGGGTGGATGAAAAGCGCATCAAGTATGAGGTCTGGTGGTAACCCTCAGGAAAATATGTTGAAATGAAGGCTTACCATGACGCTTTTTGTCATTGATTGTCGGGTCGTGGAGTACGTTTTTGTACTTATTGGGCTCGGTTCTGGGTTGTTCTGTGACTGTTTTCAGGGAAAAAGCGTTGAATTCTGCTCAGATTATTTACCCCTCTCCCCTCTCAAGTGAGTCAGGGAGTGTTTAAAGAGTTAAGAGAGGAATTGCCGGGTATGGACCCTTTGAGTCTCGTTGGCCTCGATAAAATAGTTGAACAAGCGAAGACACTGATTGCTATCCCTAGTGTATCTGGTAGCGAACAGGAGCTTGTAGACTGGCTAGAGAACTTCTTCGAGAGCATTGGATTAACAGATGTTCAGAGATTCCCCGTCAAAGAAGCCGGTGACACATTGATTGGCTGGATACGTGGACCCTATGGAGGAAACACCTGTGAGGCAAACGAATGGGTTGACATTTCATCGATGCAGACACTGACAAAGACCTTAATCAAATCAACTCTTGAGCTACTGGAAAAACCAGAACAATAGATGAATACAAGTTTCTCGTTTTCAGCGAAGAAATTAGCTAACTAAACAATAAAAATTAGCTACTATCTTGTTGGGGGGTGGAGTTTTTTCTAATTCCAGTTAGCAACTTTAATATAGAAATTGTTAATATTTTATAACACTTTGATTGATCTGAATCAGGAACGTCATGGTTTTTTTCACCGTATAAAAGAGGACCAAACCTATGAATTGCTTGTTAAGACAGGTAGATTTTATATCAAAAACACTAGATCGTGGGTGAGGAATGATTATGTTTTTTTCATAGGAAAAAAAACATTCAAAAAAGGAACATATTTTCTCGGCTATGGACGGATCTATGGTATTTATACCGATATTGAAACTAGCCTTAAAGAAGAACAGTATTTCCTGTTAAATGATTATAAATGGGCTATTCAAATAGACAGGCTGACTCTGTTTAAAGATCCGCCTCCAATAAAAAAAATAAACCTGAATGAAATTAAGACTGCTTTCTACAGAAGAAAACCCATATTGAATGAGACGGATATAGATTTTATATTTGAATTCATAGAAGACAAAGTAATCAATTAAAAAATCTAGAACAATCTGTCTTTCATTCTACTGAACTGAGGAAATCACGTAGTTTTTCAAAATATTTTTTACCTTTTGATGTGATGCTGAATAAGTCTCCATTTCCTCCTTTATCCACTATCATAGTGAGCCATTCCTTAATCAATAAACGTCTAAAAACATTTGAGAATCGATACCAATCCGCGTCACTATGTCTATATAGATAGGTCTTGGTGCATGGATAATGAGCCACCTCCAGAACGTCACGAACTATGTGTAATTTGGTTCTTTTCTCATTCTGTTTCTCAACTTCAGTCAGAGAATCCCCCCCAAAGAGCAACTGTTAATATATATTAACAGTTATAATACTTGTGATCCGTATCCCTGTTATTTTACTTGTAAATAATTACTGGTATACCGCGATTTTCATGAATCTAGGATAACAACATAGGGGTTTTATATGGATTTCTCATATAATCATGCAAAATGATTACACTAAATCAAAAATAAGTATCATATATCAATAATGAAATAGCAAATAAAATATTTATATAATAAAATGATATCTAAATATGATATATTTTAATGTAGATTATATTAATATAATAAAATTCATGATTTTTAATTATGTTAATAAATGAAGGTTTTAAAGATTATGTTCTGAGAAACATAGATATAAGGTTAAGACAAAAACTGTTTTATGCCTATAATAATGGGTTAAATATAAACCGCGATAATAAAGAAGTAATGGATGTTGAGTTATTAGATAACTTGAAAAGTTGGTTTAAAAAAAATGGAGTGATTGAATACGTTTAAAACAGAACATATAGTAACACTCCCCAGAATAAGCGTAATATTAAACTTCGAGGAACAAATATGTGATAAAACCATATTTAAACGAATATTTGATTACGGGATAATCGAGACCTATACCTTACAATGTAACTGGAAAACAAATACGTTAGATAAGATTGACTACATGGCTTTTAAGATATTATTAGCCAATCCAGACGAAATATATTCATTTCTCCAAAAAATCAAAAAATATTGCTGGAAAATGGAGTGTTGGCTAATCAGACGAAAAAAGCCACCCAAAATCATCTACGCTAGATTCGCAAAAGGCGATGATATTATTGAAGAAGATTACTTTTGGGAACTTGACTTTGAACTGTATGACGAATACATATTTCAATAACCAATATCGTTATTTTATTTAATACCAATTCACCCTTCTAATGGTTTTGTAGCTTCTCCTGAAATTATGCTGAACTTTATTTCCTTTTTTATCTTTTTAACAGGGGATACAGATTAAATCATACAGGTTGATGAATTAGAAATCCTAAAAACCGATTTCATGTTTCGCAGTATTTACATATATTTATAGCTCAAAGAAACAGGATGGACGCCAAGAAATCTGTGACACTGATATTGCTTCTGCTCGCAGCCTCCCAAAGCATTTACGTTTCCTACTGTGAGCACCCACACAAACTAACCTCAGCATGGTTAGTCAACCCAGTATACGTAGACGGCGACATAACCAACGAAAAGGAATGGATTGACGCAAACAGCATAGAATTATACCTAGGCACAAACTATGGACGAAGCCCACCCTTCCTCGAGACAAAGATCTGGGCAAAAAACGACATGACAAACATATACCTACTATACAGAATAAAATTCCCATTCAACAGCTACGACTTGGATGATCAGGCGTTCATCTATTATCTAATCTTCAACACAACAGGATACATAGCGACAGACAAATCAATAGTCGGACAACTAGGAGCAACACAGGACCTATTCGACTACAATGGCATAACGTGGCAAAATGATTCACCAGTCGGAGTGAACAACGTTGAGGGCATGGGCCACTATGATAACCTCTTCTACTGGTTTGAGATCAAGAAGCCGCTCAACAGTGGAGACATGAGGGACTGGTTGTTTGAGCTTGGAGAAACCTATGGCTACTCTAGCTCGCCCATTGACCGCTCGGATCATCTCTGTGTAGGGTTATACGATGATAGTCAAGGATATACCATCCAGAACTTTATACAATTAGTAATATCGAACCCCAGCCTAGCCGAATACATACCAGTTGGCGGAGAACTTGCCCCAGTATCACAAAAAGAGATACTCTGGGTTCTAATTCAGAGAATAGCAGTTTATCTAACCACGTTCTTATGCTGCGTCATAGCTATCAGAAAGCTTCGCTAGAAACTGGATCATCTCACTTAGAGTAAGATATTTAATTGAGATGTGCTATCAATGCTGTTGCGCGGGCCCGTGGCCTAGAACGGTTATGGCGTCTGACTGATAATCAGAAGGTCCTGAGTTCAAATCTCAGCGGGCCCACCTATCACCATATTAACATTTATGCGTAATATTGTATTGAAGGAAAACGATAAATGAAAACATAGATAGTTATCAATATTATAGCACATATGAGTAAATACCGTTGAAAACAGGATGCGTATTTTGCATAATACATTAACCGAATAATCTTCTATATTAAAAATAACTACCAGAAACAAGGAACACCTCTAAATATTACCATGCCCCATCAATAGCTTAGGTGAAGAAAGTGTCCCTATTATCGGAAGCCATTCAGGAGAAATTCAACAAAAAGGATTGCCCATTCTTACATGACTGTGATGTACCAATCACCAAGGACTTCTTCACGAGGGTCTGCAAGTCACCGGCATATATTAACTGCCACCACTTCGCGAAAAGAATGGATGAGCTTCAGACACCCATAACATGGCTCCAAAAGATCGCTGTGGATCAGGCGAAGATGATGGCAACAGACATCGAGGCCACACAAGCTTAAATCCGGTGCCTGTTTTTACCTATTGAATCCTGATGCAAGTAAAGGAAATATTCCCATCCATATACAAGCTGCAGAATAATAACCAAGAGATTCTGGCCACACGCAATCTAACGCCCGGCATCACATATTACGGTGAACCAATATTCAACATTGATGGAGTAGAGTACAGGAGCTGGAACCCTACCCGAAGTAAGCTCGGCGCGGTTATTATGAAGGGGGTTATGAATATGCCCATAAAGCCAGAAGGCATGGTGCTTTATCTGGGTGTGGCGTCAGGGACAACAGTGAGTCATGTATCGGATATCATCGGGGAGACTGGGCACGTGTGGGGGCTGGACTTTGCACCGAGATCCATGCGCGACCTGCTGGATAAGGTAACTAGGCATCGTAAGAACATCTCACCCATACTAGGTGACGCACGGTATCCCTCGGGTTACTCTGCCTATGTGCCCATAGTGGATGTGATCTTCGCGGATGTGGCTCAGCCTGACCAAGCGGATATCATCGTGAAAAACGCCAAACATTTCCTAAAGAAAGGCGGATGGATGATGCTAACCATAAAATCCAGAAGCATCGATGTAAAGGAGAAACCCGCTGACATCTACGCGGATCAGGTAAAGATCATCGAAGAGGCAGGATACAAGGTGCATGAGGTGATCATACTTGATCCCTATGAGAAGGACCACGCTATGGTGTTAGCTTCGTCTGCTTGACGGGCTTCATATGCCGTTGAACAGTGCTCCATGAGGCGCGGATAAAATCCGGGCACTCATTATGTGTCGAGAAGTACTCGGCGATATATCTCTGAGTCTTCTCATCGCTGGAATAACCCGAGTTGAAGTCTCCATGTTTCTCCCGTAGCTCCGCTATTCGCTGGTCTCGTGTCGTCTTGGCGATGATTGAGGCTGCTCCTGTTGCGACGTATTTTGCGTCTGCTCTGGGCTCGCATTTTATATCGATCTTGTATCGGATGACGGACTGAATCTGCTCAGCGCACCGCAGATTATCCACGTCAGCGGGGTCGACATGCGCGGCATCAGGATGAAGCTCCCGGATAAGCCTAGCCATAATCATGGTCTCAAGGTAGTTTAGTCGTCTCAAAGGTACACTTCTAAAAACCACGTGGTCTATAGCCCATGGCTGAAGCTCATAGACCCTGTAGTCTATTGCTATTTCTTTGATCTCCTCGACTAGTTTGAGGCGTTTTTTTGGGCTGAGTTTCTTGGAGTCCTTCACACCTATTTCTCTGAGCGTTCGGAGTGTATCTTCCTCGAATAATGCACCCGCTATTACAAGGGGTCCGATGGCGCATCCTCTGCCTGCCTCATCAACGCCCGCGACTCTCATGGTGCTCCAATGGGGGAGGATGTTTTAAAAGACATCCCCAGTTCCGCGTAGAGGTCAAGGTATTTCCGGGTGGCGGTCTCGCTGTTGAAGTGTTTGATTATTGTTTCCCGTGAGATTGCTCCGATGCTTGGATTATTTATCGCCTCCAGTATCTTATCTCTGAGCATCATTCTGTCTCCTGTATTGAAGAAGTACCCATTTACATGGTCCTTGATGAGTTCACGGCATCCGATCCCATTTACAGCAACGGGTACCACTCCACAGGACATGGCTTCCTGAAGGGACATTGAGAGCCCTTCTCGACTGGATGCGAGTATAAAGACATCTAGGCTCTGATGAAAGGCAACGGGGTCTGTGACTCTTCCAGTGAACTCTACGTCGAGTTTGAGGTTCTCAGCTAATCTCATCAGGCTCACCTGTTCAGGTCCGTCTCCACCGATCTTTATGTTGAAGTCAACTCGGGGCTCAATTAGTTTAGCTGCGTAGAGGATTTCCTGAATATTCTTCTCCGGGATCAGCCGCCCCAAGGTACCGATGGTTATCCTGTTTCTCTTTTTTATTGGCTTGAACTTCCCAACATCGACGCCCAGATAGATGGTCTCAGTTTTCTCCGGCTTTGCACCGAGTCCTACTGCAAGTCTCTGGATATAACGGGATACCGTTGCGACTCGGTCTGCTTTTTTCAGTGTTTGCCTGACTAAGGGTCTGTAGATGGTTTTCTCTAGGGGGTATGTTATGTCGCTGCCGTGACAGGTTATTATCTGGGGTATTTTTCTTGGGTTATGCGCCGCGAGCAAGCCGTATGGTATCGCAAGATGGGTGTGTATAAGATCAGCTCTGGATGTAATAACATGGATATACGCCGAGGCAAGATACGCAGGCAGGGCAGTTAGGGTACTTTTTGAGGCGTTTTTCATGGTAGCCTCTGCGATGTACTCCATCCTTTGGCTGGGCATGTAAGAGTATCTTTTGATGGGGTAACCTGAGGAAAATGGCTTCAATGTTCGGGTTCTAGGCGCAATTACCTCAAGTTGGACATGGTCGGAGAGTTGATCACAGAGAGACTTGATGAACGAGCCATGATAGTCCCCCGCGTATCTGGGGAAACTCGGGGTGAGAACAGAGACCCGTGACACATTAAACATATTAACCTTCAAATATTTTTAATACTATGCCTATGCATGTCTGCTTCATAGCTCTGGAATACTTTAACTGGGGCAAATATGGCGGAATAGGCAAAGCCACAAAGGACATCACCAATGGCTTAACGAAGCAAAGACTCAAGGTCTCAGTTGTGGTTCCACTGGGTCCGGGTCAGCGTAGCTATGAGTGTGTTGATGGCGTTGATGTCTATGGTTTTCCGCTCATGGAATATCCATTCATAGGAGGTCTCCTCAAGGGCATTGATGCGGATATCTATCATAGTCAGGACCCGACGCTGGGAACATGGCTCGCAAAGAAGACATGCATGAGCAGGGTGCATTTGTTGACGTGTCAAAACCCAAAGACACATGATGACTGGGATAAGGTGAATCAATACTATCCTAACCGTAGAAAAATCTACAACACACTCGTAGAGCCACAGGTAAAGAGATGCATCAAAGAACTCAATCAAGTATACTGTCAGGCAAGATACACCATCAAGAAGGCGAGAACACTATTTGATCTGGACTATGACCCCGGGTTTCTCCCTAACCCTGTAACAGTTCCCGATAAATTGCCTGAGAAAAGCGGAGACCCTACGGTGTTGTTTCTCGGGAGGCTTGATGGTGAGAAGAAACCCGAGGAGTTTATGCAGCTGGCTGAAAGATTTCCAGATGTAAAATTCATAGCAGCGGGGGCGAGCCATGACCCTGAATATGACAGGATGCTTCGGAGAAAATATGAAG
>CAYUTB010000079.1:0-11444 GCA_964447425.1 uncultured Candidatus Bathyarchaeia archaeon | reverse complement strand
ATGAGGAGTTCAGGATCGAGCTCAGGCCATCAGCCGGAGCAGTCCTGACCATCGAACGCCAACTACCAGCTGTTTACACAGCCATAATGACACTAGAGTAATAGTGTCACAATCTCCTTCCCCTTTTTTAAATTCACAGTAAAGAACTCGGTGAGCAAAGATGATAAAAATCGTAGATCTAGTAGTTGAACCAAAGAACTCTGTGTTTCACCGATCCTTGTTCTATAATCCTTTTTTAAGTAAAAACAATGGTGAGAACGAATGGCCGAGAAGAAAGACTCTGGTTTGGTACTGAAAACCGAGCTGGAGAGTATGGATGGCCTAGATATGGATCTAGGTCTAAACAATGATTCTACAGCTGATATGGTAGAGCTAAAGAATCGTATGGATAAATCGGATCAGGAAATGCGTGCGATGACAGAGGCCATGAAATCAACCCTCCTAGATGTACGGACCTTGATGCAGGATATGGATAACCCATTCAATATGCTCAGGGACATGGGAGTCGATAAACTGGTAAACAAAGCAGTCGAGACCGTGGAGGATGAGGTCAATAAACAGAAGCAAGAGGAAGCTAAAAGACGTCTCGCTGAAGGTGATGAAGATGAAGATACCCCTGTTTATGTCAACGTTGAAGGTTCCTCAGCATCTAATCCTGGTTATCCAGTAGCTATGAGGCAGGAATACTCTGAACCAAGTCCCAGAGTGGAGTCACAGGCTTCATCTCCTCTTATCCGGGAAAATCCAAATACTATGGCTAATGTCTCTGGTGTAGGATCTCAATCAGTTGAACCCGTTGTTCAGCAAACTCGACAAGCACAATCAATGAATGTACCAGTTGAAAATATTGGCGGAGGATTATCTGAAATGTCTTATCTTGAAGAACGAATGTCTCACACAGAGGAAGCTGTAAACAAGCTCGCTGGAACCGTAAATGATTTGGCGAAAGTTATACGTGAATCAAATAGTAGAAAATCTAGTTATCAATCTCCTTATTCAAGCTTAAACAATGCGTCCGATGAGCCTGGTGATTATTATGAGGCATATGTCGGTCTCATCGCTGATTATCTTCAGATAAGGCTGGGGGATAAAGGCTCAGAAGAAATTCTTCTCGAAGGCATGTACAAAGAATGGGCCTCAGCGAAGGTTGTTAGAGATATTATGGACAAGTTGTCCTCTAGTAAGAAACAAGGTAAAAAGAACACCTCATCCTTGGGTGCATTTGGTAACGATGTGGAGGACAAGATGCTTATCACCTCACTATTGAGGAACCTGGACAAGCCGGTATCCGAGTGGGGAGAATCAACTCACCTGTTCCTTTTACTGGCTCTTGTATCTAGGGCTAGGGAAAATCAAGTGAACAGGAGTTAGTTATGAGCGCATTTGAAGAAGCGAATGTTCTCAAGCTGAATAACCCTGAGCTTGACAGGAAGATGGGTGGATTACCGTTACCCAGCTTAACCCTGGTAGAGGGAGCGAATGATTCGGGGAAGACTATAATTATTCAGCAGTTCACATATGGGGCACTTACAGCCGGTAAAAAAGTGCTGTATATTACCACTGAGGATACCGCAAAAGGGTTGCTCAATAACATGGAGCGGCTTAACTGGAAGATCACCGACCATTACCTTACTGGAAAGTTCAGGATCACTACGATGAACACGATGAATATGAACTGGACCGAGGAAGTATCCAAGTATTATCTCATCGCGTTAACCAATTTTATCAAACAAAAAGGAAGAAGCTATGATATTGTGGTAATCGACTCTTTGACTCATCTTCTTACACACGCTAGCGGAACAGATGTCATGGAGTTTTTCAGCACATGCAGATACATCGTCGATCAGATGGGTCAGACCTTCATTATGTCTATGCATCCATATGCGATCAATCAGGAACTTCTTGTACGGTTAAGGAGTTTCTGTGACGGGCATCTTATACTTGAGATCAAGACTTTCAGGGACCGAACTGCTCTGACAATCAATGTGGCCAAACTTAAAGGTGCAACTCGAAACGTTAGTGAAACAATCAGCTTCGAGGTCTCACCTGCATATGGTATCAAGATACTGCCATTCAGCTCTACAAAGGGCTAGTGCTTTTTCATATGTTTGTTTCCTAGTTCACCGTTCTATAATCACTATAAATGAAAACAAGGGATGTTTGGCTGATAGAACTATAGATCTACACGGGGTCAATACTTGGAGTCATTTAATACTATTGAGCAGAGCTTTGCGGGCTATGATACAAAACCAGACCTAAGTGTAGCAGGTAAGATAGCTAGACTCGAAGGATATGACGAGCAGTGGGAGAAGCGGGTCAAGAAAAACCCATACTTCAGATACTATATGGCTCAACTCTTCAAGAACAATGAGCCACTACCGCGACTGGTTCACAGCCTCAGCAGGGATATGTCCGCGTCGGATGAGCCTAATCTCATCTACCCCATCGGTGACCCTGTGTTTATTCACTTGCATGTATTTGGCAAGAACAAGGACGTTTTGTATCAGCCCATTGAGCCGAGGTTGATCTATCACCGTGACTGGATACTCAACGAAGTTGAGAAAAGGGTAGCCATCAGCATCGATGAGACCTTGAGGTTCAAGACCCCTGAGGAAAAAACAGGATACCTCCACGAGATACTTGATACATTTGTAAAAGTTCAGAAAGGATACAAGCTCAAAAACCTTGACCCTGAAGGAGTAAATGAGTCAAATGGGCTGCTATCTCGTTTCAGGAAGAATGATGTTAATGAACTCATTTTAGACCCATTAAGTTATGAGATGTTAAAATACGAGTTATACTGTGAAAAAGTTGGCTCAAGCATCCTTGAACCCTTCATCCGAGATATCTATATTGAAGACATCCACTGCAGCGGAGCAGGACCCATCTATATAGATCATAAAATCTTCAAGACCATCGAGAGCACCATCAACCTCAATGACATTGAGGAGTTAAACGCGTTTGCGCTTAAGCTAAGTGAGATTGTTGGAAAACCAGCTAGTCACAGAGAGCCTATAGTTGATGCGAAGATGCCTGATGGTTCAAGGCTTAACCTCGTCTTCGGTGAAGATGTTTCTACCCGTGGAAGTAACTTCACTATCCGTAAATTCGCTGTAAACCCCATCAGTATCAATCAACTCATCAACTGGGGAACCATGAGCAGCCTCGCAGCAGCCTATATTTGGATTCTACTTGAAAACAAGATGAGTCTCTGGATATGTGGGGAAACCGCGTCAGGAAAAACCACTACCCTATCAGCGTTGATGTGCTTCATGCCCCGAGACTACAAGATCGTCAGCATTGAAGAAGTGCCTGAAGTGCATGTCCCCCATAAGAACTGGATTAGAGAAGTAGTCAGAGACACAACTAACAGTGGAAGCGAAGAGGGAGTTACCATGTTCGCCCTGCTGAAGGCAGCCCTCCGTCAACGTCCAACATACATCATCGTCGGTGAGGTAAGAGGCGCTGAAGGAAACATCGCGTTCCAGGCCATGCAGACAGGCCACCCAAGTATCGCCACCTTTCACGCTTCTACTGTCGGAAAACTTGTACAGAGGCTTACGAACTTTCCCATCAATGTTCCCAAGACTCACATAGATAACCTGAACGCAGCCATGTTCCAGAGCGCTGTTCATGACCCTGATACTGGAAGATACAAGCGTCGAGTATTGACCATCAACGAGATTCTCGGGTATGAGCCAGCGGATCAGGCATACAACTTTGTCGAAGTCTTCAGCTTTGAGGCATCCACGGACGAGATTGTTTTCAGAGGTCTAGGCACCAGCTACTTGCTGGACCAGAAGATCGCGGTCATGAAAGGCTATACTGGAAAGGATGTTAGAAAGATCTATGATGAGCTCTACATGAGGGCTGAGATTCTCGAGTATATGATAAGCCTTGGAATTCTAGAGTACGATGATGTTCTCGACAATCTGTTATGGGTCCAGGGTGCTGGCCTCGAGAAGGCTCATAGTAAGTACAAGAACGATGCCATGATGAAACTTGGTTTCGAGATAGAGAAACAGATCGCTGTAAAACTGGGGAAGACGGTGGATTAGAATGCTGAGTCTTGAGAAGATAAAAAAATTAAAGATCTTCAAAAGCATGAGTAGTGGGGATAAGATCGAGTTCGAGTTCCCATTCTTCATGCTCTATCTAAAATCCATTACATCTGGCACTATCTCAAGGATATTAATGCTCCAAGTAGCAGCCGAGAAAGAGATATTCAAACAAATAGCCCCATATCTCACGCGTATCCTCATACTAATGACTCAGTGGAGGTACCCTCAGGCGAAAGCAGCTGAGATAATGAGTCACGAGGCTCCTACAAAGGAGTTCAGTGATTACCTATTCAAGTTCAGTCAAAGCATCGCCTCCGGAGAGCCTGTAAACCAGTTTATCGAGAAATACTATGACAACTTCATCGCAGAGTATAGCTCTAAACGTATGCAGTCAATGAATCAACTGAGAACCCTGAGCGACGCATACCTGCCCATGATCAGCATCACGTTATTCATGACTACGACGATGCTCATTAGCAGCATATTCTATGACGCTAAGGTCATGATTGTTTTCGCTATTCTGATCGTTATCATAATTAGTTTCATATTGTATGTTATCTCTTGGTTTATCTTCCAGTCATCAAAGCCAGATAACTTACTGATCCAAGGTCAGAAGGAGAAGCCGCCGGCGAGGAAAAGAGCCGAATATGCAACAATGATGGCTTTGATCGTCTCAGCTGGTATACTTACGATACCCTTCGAGAACAACTTTATGCACTTTATACTCATAGGTATAGTTCTTTTTATGGCTGGTTTAATCGGAAAACAATATGTTGGTAAAGTCAAAGCCATGGAGAAAGACTATCCCACTTTCTTCAGGTATATGGCTTCAAACCTATCAGCGAATATCCCTCTGCTACAGATCATGGATAGCGCTGTAGAGACTGATTTTGGCAGCTTGAATGAGATAATTAAGAGCCTAAACAATAAACTCAGGATGAGGATAGAGCCAAGAGTCGCATGGTGGAGCTTTGAGACCGAGATAGATAGTTTATTGATTCGACGTGTCAATACGATTATGACTGATACCATCTATACCGGTGGAGACCTCGGTAAGGCATACAAACAAATTGAGGAATTCTACCATCTATACACTACTATACGAGAACAGAGATATTCTGCAGTAGGGTATCACGTTGGGCTTGCAGTTCCAATATACGTGGTAGCAGCAGCACTCTTCTCTGTTATAGATGGATTCTTCGATTCACTGGTAGGATTCATCGGCGAGATGGCCACTATGCTGGACTTTTTCAGCGTCCCAGATGTTGCCTTCATGAGGCTGTTCTTCATATTCGCACTTGGGTTGTTCTCACTGAACAACGTCTTCAGCATATACAACATGGAGGGAGATAGCAGGTTCACTGTTCTATACTATTTGGGTATGCAGCTAACCATGGGTGGAACAATCTATCTGATAATAAGTGAGGCAGTAAAGGGGTACCTCGCAGGAGTAGCAATGATATAGGTGAAAAAGATGTCGGAAGCATTGAAAAGAAACTTTGAACCGGGCAGGCTTCTTCTAGTAGCCACCCTGTTAATGAGCTTGACATTAATATCACAACTTTATGTGATATCCGAGTCAGTGGACCTATCCAATGGTCTGCAATTCAATGGTATAGAGTTGTCCTTGGTTGTTTCCTACCTATTTACCGCATTAAGTATGGTTATTGTGATCAATGAATTCTTCCAGGTTAAAACGAAGATGAATGGGCTGTTCCAATTGAACAAATTGATTAGTAAAGAGCCATTAATACAGCATCCCGTAGTTCAATCAATAATCTCTGTGCCAGACATAGAGGAACCTTTACTGGAGTCCAAACTTGAGGTAAGGTTAGATGAAGATATAGAATTTGAGCAGCTCTTGGAGGATGAGTTTGATGATCCTTCAATTGAGAATAGTGAAGCCATTGGAAAGTACAAGACCACAAAGATAAAGATCGATGAATCATCAGGAAACGTCGAGCCTTTGATCGAAGAGGGTGAGCTTCAAGGGGTCTTCGATGCAATCGATGAAGAATCAGAGATGGATCGCCTATTGGCGGAGAGCGAGGTTATTGCCACGTTATCTGAGCTTCAGGAGCTTGTAAAGGAGCTTAAACAAAAGAAAGCACCTGTAATAGCATAGATGCGTTCTCTTATTCCATAATTTCCCTTCATAATCTATCTAAATACTCTGGGCTTTCATGGGGTAGCCATGGCACAGTCAGTAGTTTCAGAAGGCATAATATTAGTGGCAGTTGTTATCGCAGCCGCTACTATTAGTCAGGTGTTTTTATCCAGCATTGGTGGTCTTCAACAGGGTTCTATAGCGATGAGCGAAAAGCTCAGTGATAAAATGGAGACCGATATCGCCATACTGAAGGCAGTAAATACCTCAGATACCGCGGTGAAAATCTGGTTAAAAAACATCGGAACCAGTACGATTCCAGGCGCGATCATCAAGGAGGGGGACGTCCTGTTCGGGGAGTATGGGAACTTTGGATATCTTGAATACAGTGAATCCGGAGTGGGATGGAGATTCAGCATACTTGGTGGCACGGATAATAACTGGCAGAGCAGTGAGACTATTGAGATCACTATAACAAGCGAAACAGCGTTTGTTAAAGGTGATTTTTACTTCTCATATATAACCCATAACGGTGTGCAGGATGAGATGATTTTTACAATAGGAGATTAATATGGGTCAATCCACTGTAGTCGCAACTGCCTTTACGGCGATTATGTTTGTCGCAGGGATTTCCATATTAATAATGTCAACGGTCTCCAGTTTTGGTACTTTATCTGAGGCTATCACTGATCGAGCTGAGATGAGTGATATTATTCTGAGCGAGAGAATAGAATTCGGTGACTGGGCATTAGTTGATTCATCTACACTCAGGATCAATGTCAGTAATATTGGAAGCACATCAATAATGCTCAATCGTTTCAACAAGATGGATCTGATTACCTCCTATAATGATGGATCTAGCCAACAGACTACGTGGATTACTTATGATCCGAGTGAGTCAGCCTCAGATTATTGGCATGTAAATCGAGTGTTTTTCAGAAACCAGCAGCAAGACCTCATTAATCCCATAAGTCTATCGGGATCAATAAGTGGTGCGTGGGACCCTGAGGAGACCTTGGAGATAGAGATACATCTTGATGAAGCGTCTCCGACTTTTGAGTACATTACTTTGATTACTCCTGTTGGTGTTCAGGCTCACTCATCTCTTACAAAATTATATGATGTGGGTACAGCGACTGTACATAGTGGTACTAGAACCGTTGTTGTCTCTCATCTGATTGATCGAATGCCGAAAAGTGTACAAATAACCCCTGGAAGTGCTATAAACACAGAGTTTTGGGTTGAGTTGGTGGACTCGGATAGTTTTGTGATCCGTTTATCGAATAACCCCACTAGCAATGTTTTATTCTATTGGCGAGTAGAGTAATCATTTATAATCATCAATATATTGCATCACAATATTTTGTCTATATTATGATCTATTTTAAATCGAAGAATACTGATCTATATTATCGTTCCATTTGTTCAGACCCAATAATAGTATTCAAAATATGGCGCTTTATACTCTATTTTTCGGAGCTATAGGAGACTGGATATCAACTAAGATCGGTTTAAACCTCGGATTAATGGAAGGAAACGGGATCGCGGCTTTCCTAATGAGTAAAAACATGTGGATACAAGTGGATGCAATATTGATCCTCGTATGTTTCACTGTGCCCTTTCTTGTAAATCGTTTTTCAGGTGAAGATGCTCCAAAAAATCTATTTTGGTTTCCCCTATTAGCGGGTTTACTGAAGCTAGGAGTATCTCTCTGGAATATCTCAATAATTTTGATTTAAACCAAATGTAGGTTTACTTCTTTTTCCAGAGAAGGTTAAAGAGAATACTATAACTCTCTACCAGTGTCGAGTAGTTTGTCCACATGCCAGTTATATTGTTCTGGTCGTTGGCCATTATGAGGATCATTTCCTTCTTGTCATTCACGAAGAATCCTGGTAATTTCTCGTTTTTTAGGTACGCGAAGTCTCCTTCACCTATCTCCATCTGATCGAGTACATAGCTGCTGGTTGGACTGAAGTTGGTCATCAATCTCGTTGTGAGACCTTTCTTCTCTGCTTTTTCCTGAATATCATCAAGGAAAGGTGTGTTGTATAACCAGATCAGGTTCTCATCAGAGACAACGATGTGAAACTCTTTTTCTGCGTTCTCCAGTAACTCGTTGAGCCTTACACTGATATGCTTCTTTCCCTCTAGAACTTGGAATGTTTCTTTCCTCTGATTGACTGTCTCTGGTTCGGGGAGGCTTGCCCATATCTTAAGAAGCTCTGCTTTTCTTTGCTCCATCTGGTGGATCTTCTGGCGGCGTTCTTCAATGAGGTTGTTTAACACATTCTCAAATGGTACAGCTACGAATTTCATAGGGCGCTCCATAACCCTGCATATCAAGCCCTGTTCTTCGAGTCTACTGAGTATCTTATATGCCTCAGTTCTATGGACCCCCAGCGCCTCCGCTACGCTCTGTGCCTTATGCGCGCCAAATCGTGCAAGATATAGATAGACTCGTATCTCGTTACGGTTAAGTTTGAATTTACTCAGTGCATGATCAATGCTCTTCAGAGCATCGATGTGTTCAAGCGTTTCAGATGGAATCCTGTTCCTACTCGTTGATTTTGTAAAAACCGGTAATAGATCCAGTTCGTCATCCATTAACTCGCTTTTTTTCTTTGAGTCTTTTTCGAGAGCGATTTGTCCAACCTGCATTTATATTCAGCCGGAGAAATACCTATCAAAAATATGTATAAAGAATCTGGACGAATAAACTAGATTCTCCATCCATATTCACTATTGGCTAGAGTTCCTACTTGATTTTTACAGAGTTACTGGGCCATATTTTGGTTTTATTAATTTGTATATAGTTGTTATTCACATTCAAAACATGTATAATATCGTTATATTTGATGATTTTTTCTTACAATTAATTTATTTACTCAAAAGGTTTGCATAATCTTTATACTAGCTAAAAGGTTACCTGATAAAACACGGCTATTCGGTGTATCTGTATGAAGTGTCCTTTCTGTGGATCTGATGAATTAAGAACCCTTGAAACGAGGGATTCAACCAACAATATGAATCGTAGAAGAAAGGAGTGCCTTTCATGTGGAAAAAGAATCACTACCTATGAATATATTGAAGCGATTGAGTTGATGGTCAAGAAAAAAGATGGACGCCTTGAACGATTTAACATGGACAAGATCATTACAGGACTCCAGAAGGCGTGTGAAAAACGACCAGTAACCCTTGAACAAATAAAAGACATCGCTGAAAAAGTGAGACAAGACATAATTGCAGAGGGAAAGGATCAGATAACCTCAAAGGAAATAGGAGATATTATCATCGCGCACCTCAAGGACCTCGATTATGTAGCCTATGTACGCTTTGCTTCAGTTTATCGTGATTTTAAGGAACCCAGCGACTTCCAGCGTCTAATGAATGAGGAGAAATAGCTCTTAATTTTATAGATCAATGCTCCACAAAACTTTGAATACAATTCACTAATTTCTGAATTATGAGCACCGAGACTAATATTCAAGAACACTATGAGCCTGTAAAGGAAACAGGACTGACTTCATGCCCATACTGTGGGTTTAAGGTTCCTGATAGTCTAGTAATATGCTGGAAATGTGGCGAGAGGCTCAAAAAATAGCTAAGCTTTCCACCAGTTAAACTCAAGATATCTGATTTCCTCATTTAATATTGATAATATGAATGATTTTTTAACAGTGGTTGCTAGTCTCCCCGCTTTTACTATATCTGCTGCCGTTAACTGTTCACTTGAATCTATTATCTGAACCACATAAGGCGCATGATCCAAGCCGGGTCCGTTTTCATATACCGCAAAATCACACCCATACTTGATTCCAGGTGTAACTACATATCCTTTTACTCTAAGATCTTTATAGACTCGATATTTTTCGTTGAACTCTTTAAATGTTTTTTCGGCGATTTTTTGGAATTTTTTATAGCTGATGACCGTTCTTTCTCTCTGAATCTTGATGATTTTCTGCTCTGCTAAGTATAGGGCTTCCACTGGGTCTAATAAGAGTGGAGTGTCAAAGTCTTCTTTTGGCCTTGGGTCTCCCAGTGGTTTTCCGTAGAAATTCGAATTGTATATGCTTCGTGCTTGTTCTATGTCCCAGATTACTAGCCTATTATCATCAAGAAGTTCTGCTACTGGTTTCTGGGGCAAGGAATGTTTCACCCTATAGGGCGATTATTCTGATGAGGTCTGATGCGTCCCTTACAGTATCAACGAGTTCTTCAATCTGATTTACTGTATCTTTGAGCATGATTATGACGGCGATGCTTGCGTTGCTGGCTATAATATCCATCTCAACCTTTACATGTAACATGTCAACCTTTCGCTCAATCTCATCGATCTCGCGTGTGAATCCGATAGATTTTTCGCTGTTGAATCCAAGGCTCATCATAGCCTCCCTTAGTTTGAGTAAACTATCGAAGGCTAGGTCAGCGACTTCTGTTAATTGTTCTGCTACTCCCTCCGGTACTATCCAGCCTCTTTTCTCCATTTCATAGAGTCTCTGCCCGACGCTGTTTATGTGGTCCATGATGTCTCCGAAGCTACTTATGAGCCTGAAGAAATCCTCTCTGCTTACTAATACTCCGCCAATTTCGTGGAGTTCTTTTATCAGCGTCGCTTTTATGTCGCTTGACTGCTTCATTATTGATTGGATGTCGTCGGTGTATCCGGCGGCTATCCCCTCTTTCTTTACTAGAGCGTCAGTGATTGCGAGTATCTTACGGAAAGCCTCGACAATGAGTCTTGCATTGTCTTGGCAAAGCATGAGAAGGTTACGCATAGTTCTATCTTCTGATTCGACGGGGAATACCATATGAACACCAGTAGGTTATCTATCTAGTAATTATCGTAGCAGGTATTAAACTTTAAACATTTTAGAATTCACTGAACTACATCAAATAATTACTATATATATTAAAAGTGGTGTTGAAGAGTTAGCGTTTTTTCTTACTACTAGTCCACCATTCAAGGTAGTCCTGGTTCCGCTGCCGCTTTTTCTCATCCTCATCATCCTCTTTTGTATAGAGCTTATCCAAGGCGCGGCTGAGTTGTGCCTCAGTGTATGTTAAGCCGCAACTTTGACAACTGTATTGTCGAAGCTTTGGGTCCCATTTGAGGGTCCCCCCGCACTCTGTGCAATAGGGTATTAGAAGTCGCCTCCCTGCAATAATTCTTTACCCATGACTGTCACCATGCTGAACCCTTCTATGCTGGGTGAAATTAAAGGATTACTGGTTTTATTATTATGTTTGTGAAGGCATATTCAGGTTGTATGCGT
>CAYUTB010000078.1:0-11590 GCA_964447425.1 uncultured Candidatus Bathyarchaeia archaeon | reverse complement strand
TGGACCCGGTATAAGGTGGGCGATAATGGGACCATACCTGACCTATCACATGGGTGGAGGAAAGGGAGGAATCAGGTACATCATGGACCACATCGGCGTCCAGAAGACAGAGTGGCTGAAAACCATGGCAAAGTGGACCGAGTTCCCGGAGCCCATGAAGGAAAAGGCTGTTGAGGGTGTCCATGATATGGTGGGGGACATGTCGCTTGAGGAGCTTGAGGCTTGGAGAGACCGGTACCTGATAGCCTTGAACAAGCTTCTCTGGAGCGGTGAACAGGAAATCTACTAGTTTATACATTTACAGGGGAAAAAATCAAGTCCCCATACACCATACTCCATGTATGAAGTTTCTAGCTGAGGGAAAAGGCGAGCTACACGCCTGGATGCACCCAGACGATGCACGTAAATGGATGGGAGAAAACAAGCAGCGTGCTCTCATAGATAAAAGAATGACCATGAAGGAGGCAGTCCAGCGCTTCACCAAGGACGGCGACTACTTCGCCATGGGTGGCTTCGGGCATATCAGGCTCAGCATGGAGGGCATCTATGAGATGATCAGGCAACAGCGACGCAACCTAATAATGGCGGGGAAGACCAGCGTCCACGACGTTGACATACTCATAGGCGGTGGAGTAGTGGACCGGATAGACTGCGCCTACGCTCATGGACACGAGTTAAGGGGACTATCACCGGCTGGGAGACGAGCCACTGAGTCGGGAAGAGTCAAGATAGTGGCTGAGCTGAGCAACGCGGCTTTCCAGTGGCGCTTCAAGGCTGCAGCCATGGGGCTACCGTGGTTCCCAGCTCGGATAATGATGGGCACCGATACCTTCGAGTATAGCAGCTCAAAGATCGTTGAGGACCCGTGGACGGGGCTACCAATAACGCTGCTCCCTGCATGTTACCCGGATTTTGCGTTTATCCATGTTCACCGCTGCGACAAGTATGGTAACTGCCAGATCGATGGGACAACGATAGAGGACGTGGACCTAGCGAGAGCCGCCAAACGGTTGATCATAACAACGGAGAAGATAGTGGACCATGAGGAGATAATAGACCACCCGGATAGGACTGTTATCCCCCACTTCATAGTTGACGCGGTCGTTGAGTCCCCCTATGGGTGTCACCCGGGGAACATGCCGGGGCTCTACTACAGCGATGAGGAGCATATGAGTGAGTGGCTGAGCCTCAGCAGGAGCGATAAGGGGGTTCAGGAGTACATGGACCGCTACGTATACGGGGTCAAGAACCAAGCAGAGTACATCAAGCTAATCGGGGGTAAAGAAAAGATGCGGTACCTAGCCAGACTGGAGAGGCTTGAGGTGCCTCTCGACGCCCCATGGGCAAGGAGGGGCTAAGAGATGGAGTACAACGCCACCGAGCTCATGGCCTGCGTAGCCAGCAGGGAGCTGGAGAACGGGAAATCCATATTCGTAGGAACAGGGCTTCCCATCATCGCGACCATGCTGGCTCAGCGTCTGCACGCACCGGATCTGCTCGTAGTCTTTGAGGCGGGGGGTATCGGACCCAAGATACCGACCATACCCATCAGCGTCGGGGATAGCCGAACATTCCACAAGGCAGTGATGGCTGCGAGCATGGACTACGTCATGGGGATGGCTCAAGCCGGGCTCGTTGACTACGGGTTCCTCGGGGCAGCGCAGATCGATAAATATGGAAACCTGAACACCACGGTCATCGGGAGCCATGATAAACCCAAGGTAAGGCTCCCGGGGAGCGGAGGCGCCAACGATCTTGGAAGTCTCTGCAGCAGAACCATCACCCTGATGCGCCATGATAAGCTCAGGTTCAGGGAGAAACTGGATTTCCTCACGACCCCCGGCTACCTATCGGGGTCTGGGGCTAGGGAGAAAGCCGGTCTGCCGAGGGACACTGGTCCCTACAGGGTAATCACTCAGCTCGGGGTGATGGGTTTCCACGGTGAATCCAAGGAGATGATGCTTCTAAGCGTCCACCCCGGCGTATCCGTGGAGGATGTGATCGAGAACACGGGGTTCAAACTCATAATACCAGAGAAAGTGGGGCAAACCACGCCCCCGACGATTGAGGAACTCAAGCTGTTGAGGGAGGAGATAGACCCCACGGGGATAGTGATAGGGAAATGAAGTACAGGATAGGGGTTGCGGGGTTCAGTCACGAGACTGTTTCTTTTTGGCCCGGCGTCACAACGCTGGGGGATTTTGAGTTAGATGCACGCTATGGTGAGGAGGTTATTGTCAGGGGGCGGAATACGAATAGCTGCATCGGGGGCTTCATTGATGTCTGCTTGAAGGAGAATGTTGAGCTTGTTCCAATTGTAGTCGGGTCGGGTGGAGCAACCGCGACCGTGGCTGATGAGGTGTATGATCACTATGTTCCGTTGATGGTAGAGGGGTTCAGTGCGGAGAAGAAGCTCGACGGTATACTATTATCGCTTCACGGAGCCATGGCGACAGAGAGCCGTCAAGACCCCGAGACTGATGCTGTGAGGGAGATCAGGGAAGCCGTGGGGTATGAGATGCCGATAATGGTTACGCTGGACCTTCACGGGAACAAGGATGAGGCGTTGCTGAGGGAAGCCACCGCGGTATTCGGGTACCATAGTAGTCCACATGTGGATCAAGCCGAGACGGGTAGAAGAGCGGCAAGATGCATGATGAAGACCCTTAGAGGCGAGTTGAACCCCGTTTGTGCTTGGAAGAAGCCGGGTATCGTGGTGCCATCGGTGTTCAGTGCCACAACCATCTCGCCGGCAAAAGACCTCATTGATAGGCTCAAGTGGTGGATGACGAAAGATGGCGTCATTGATGTAACCGTTTTGTTCGGTTTCGCGTGGAGTGATGTGCATAACATAGGTATGTCAGCTATCGCCGTAACCGATGATGACCCTATGCTCGCCCAGGAGATCGTGGATGACCTCTCAGACCTAGCTTATTCAAAGCGAGACCAGTTAACTGGCACCGGCAACAAGTCACTCTACAAACTGGAAACAGGGGTGGCGGCAGCTATAGGGAGAGCCGAGAGGGCAGTCAAGCCGATTATCATACTGGACCACGCGGACCGTACAAATGACACTACCTACGTGATCAGGGAACTGCTCAAACAAGGAGCAGAGAACACAGCTGTGCCCATGATCTATGACCCCGAGTCAGCCAAGAAGTGCGTAGAGGCGGGTAAGGGCGCCACAGTCGAGTTGATGGTGGGCGCTAGTACCGGTTGGAGAGACGGGGGTAAACTCAGGGTAAAGGGAAAAGTGCTCTGGGCGGGTGAGGCAAAATACACTGGCACAGGTCCTATGACTATAAACCGTGATGTGGACCTCGGAGCCACGGGGATAGTACAGGTGGATGGGTTGTGGCTTCAACTGGTCTCCAGACAGCACAGCCTGATCGATGATGACCCCATGAAGCAGTTTGGATACGACCCGACGGGGTTTGATATCATCGTATCCAAATCCAAGACCCATTTCAGGGCAGTCTACGAGAAACTCGGGGAAGAGATCATAATAGTGGACGCACCCGGTCAGTGCCCCGCTGACCTCAGCCACTTTGATTACAGGAACGCCCCCCCTGGGCTCTACTCCACCATGAGGCAGTAGAAGCCCATCCATTGTTATATCGGCGATGCGCCCATATCATTCAAGGTGCTTTAAATGGCAAAGTTAACGGTATCAAAGATCTTGAAGATGAAGGAACGAGGCGAGAAGATCACTATGATAACCGCCTATGATTACCCAACGGCGTTATTGGCGGATAAGGCGGGTATCGATATGATCCTCGTGGGTGACAGCGTGGGTATGGTGATGCTGGGGTACGAGAACCCGGTGCCTGTTACTGTTGATGATATAATCCACCACACGAGACCAGTCGTACGTGGCGCGAAAAACCCATTTGTTGTCGCGGATATGCCATTCATGAGCTACCACATCAGCCCAGAGGAGACAAAACGAAACGCAGCGCGACTCATACAGGAAGGCGGAGCAGACGCCATAAAGCTGGAGGGTGGAAAAGAAGTAGCCCCCATGGTCAAGGCACTGGTAGATGTGGGGATACCTGTTCAGGCACATATCGGGTTGATGCCCCAAAGAGCCTCCGTGGGTGGAGCGTTCAAGGTTCAGGCAAAAGACGCTTTGACGGCTGAGGCTATACTGGAGGACGCGTTGGCTTTGGAGAAGGCTGGAGCCTTCAGCGTGGTAATCGAGTTCGTCACAGCGGAAGCAGCGAGACTGATCACGGGGAAGCTTAAGATGCCCACCATCGGGATCGGTGCGGGTCCATACTGTGATGGGCAGGTGTTGTTGAGCACAGATCTGCTGGGGGTCTATGAGAGCCAGCCACCCTTTGTAAAGCTCTACGCCAACCTCAACAAAACCATCCTAGAAGCGTTTACAGCTTACAGAGATGATGTGAGGGACGCAAAATACCCGGCTGAGGAACACACTGTCCACATGGATGAGAAAGAAGCGAAAAAATTGAAGGATTAATCCTGATAGCCTTTTGGTATCGGGATAGATTTCCAGAGCTTTATGAAGTCAACCACGAATTGTATGTTCTCCTCCATGCTCACCGCCGCCTCAGCGGGGTCAGCCTTCCTTGGATCAGTGGTGGCGTACTGACCGTTCCGCGTGATGTCCTCGGTGTTCGGTGGCAATGAGGCGTGGAATACCTGATTCACTAACTCGTAATCCTCCCTGTCGGGGTCCATGAACTCCTGAAGCTGCTTGGGTATGATGACTCCGTTCTCCCAGTCTTCAAGCCTCCACATCTCAACGAGCTCAGGGAAATAGTGCAACGCATAAGCGGTCTCACGTGGACCACTATGCACCTCAAAGTACCTCGCCATCCTGTCCTGTATCTTTTTGGCTGTCTCTGTGCCCTTGGGTCCACTGGGTGTGGCGATCATTACCTTGAGATCGCGACGGGCGATCTGGACCGCCAGATTCATGGTGGCTGTGTTGCCCCCGTGGTGGTTGATCAACACGAATCGCTTGACGCCGTGATGGGCGAAGCCCTCTATGGTCTCCAATAGAATACTCAGCAGGGTCTCGGCTGAGAAGGTTAAGCTACCGGGAAAAGCCATGTGGTGGGGACTGTAACCAGCCCAGCATGGGTGAATGCAGACGCTGTTGGTTCTGCTCGCTATCTCGTGAATAAACTCCCTTACACCGAGACTGTCGGTGCCGAGGGGTAGATGGAGGCCATGCTGCTCGATGGCTCCGATTCCGATGATGACTAGGGGGTCTGGCTCATTGGCTAGCCAGTCCTCAAACGCGGGTCGGGTCAGGTCCTGAACCCAGAACCTGCTTAGTTTACCGTTTTTAGACATATTGGAACATTGTTATTTGGGGTTTTAACGATTGCCACGAGTGTTCTATTTTATAGGTTTATATTCAAATGAAAAATATATTATTGAGTGATGATGATCTCCGGTCTGCGACGACACTGGGTTAAGATAGCGGTCATCATTGTAGTTGGATACATATTTCTCGGTTTCCCACCCGGAATCCCATCAACAGCTGATATTGAGATCGAGACAGACAAACTCTTCTATACTGAGGATGAGAGAATCAACGCATCCTTCTATCTCGCAAATAGAAACCCATGGCCAATCAGGATGGAGCCATACAACAGGGCAGAGGTCTACATGACATATGAAAGCGAGCTTGTAGATGCAGGGTATTCAGCAAATTTAGACTTGGCGATTGGTTCATCTGTGTATTTATCCCCGGGACAAGAGCAGAATATATTGACAGGCTGCTCATTCAGGGTTGATGAAGCGGGTGAGTATAGTATTGTTGTTAAATTATTCGGATATGAGGCTCTTATCGCAAGGGCTGAAAGACATTTAACGGTTCAGAAATCCATCACAGAGTTGAGCGACGTGGAAAAAGAGGTTGTGGATGAGGCGCTGAGGATTGCCTTAGTGGAGGAAAAGATACCTGATTACAATCTCCTTGTAAAGAATACACCAATAATACTGTCAAGCGAAAACATAGGCAACTATGAGCCTGAGATCGAGAGTGTCAACATAGTTGTAATGACCCCACAAGAAATAGTTGATAAAGCTGAGGACACGGGCAACTTTTTGCATCTAAAATTCAAAAAAATCAGCGCATCAGTTAGCAGCGGCATTATTGAACTGGATAATATTTGGGTGAGCGGGGTCTATGATGGAGTCGGCTACACATCAGGCGGTGGCTTCACTCTATACATTTACAAACTGGATGATGGCTGGGGCTATGAGATTACCAGCGGCTGGATCTCCTAGCTGTTGATAAACCGTTCTTTTCAGGGGTAATTTTATAGAATTGATTGACCTGAACCTAATGTTATGTTGGATTGGGTGCATAGAAATGGAAAAATAATGCTCGCTGTAAGACCTATACAGGCTTTCGCCGTTAGCTTCGTGAGCATCGTATTCGCCATATATCT
The DNA here is from genome assembly GCA_964447425.1 of uncultured Candidatus Bathyarchaeia archaeon. GTDB lineage: Archaea > Thermoproteota > Bathyarchaeia > TCS64 > TCS64 > RBG-16-57-9. The sequence continues at coordinate 5,159 of CAYUTB010000078.1, read as the reverse complement.
TGAGACCCTTGGTTTATCCATATCCCAGATCGGTTTGGTGTTAACCGGTGGATTGATGAGCTCAACCCTGTTCAACCTAGGCGCAGGGTACCTTGAAGCACGGCTCGGGCGGAGAAAACTACTGATCTTCTTCGGATTGCTCAGCGTTTTCTCAGGGCTGGTCTTCACCTTCTCAACCAACACCGTGCTGCTCATAGCTGTGGCTATCACTGCATCAATGGGTTATGCTGGGGGCTTCGGGGCAGCCCAGATGCTTGAACGAGTAATCATGGCTCAGAGCTGCAAGGACCGTAGGAGAACCGAGATATATGCAATGAGAAGCACCATCGACTCACTCGCGACAGCCACAGGCTCATTATTCACTGGTTTACTCGTGGTTCTGGTAGCATGGGGATTCAGTCAAGCAGGGGCTTACCGTGTATTGTTCGGCATCTTCACGGCGTTGAACATCATCATGGTGCTACTATACCTGATGCTCGACGAGGAAGCCGAGGTAAAGATAGAGACTGCGAGACAAGTTACACTGAGCCAAGAGACCAAACGCTACGTAATCCTCCTATCAATACTCTTCAGCCTGGATTCCCTCGGAGGAGCATTCATCACCCAGAGCCTCGTAGCCTACTGGCTCTTCGAACGCTTCGGACTCGCCATGGATAAGATAGGGATAATATTCTCGGCGAGCAGCCTCCTAGCAGCGGTATCCTTCATGATAGCCGCACGCATCAGCCAGCGAATAGGGTTAATCAACACCATGGTATACAGCCACCTACCCGCTAGCATAATGATGGCAGCCATACCCTACATGCCGACACTGGAGACAAGCATGTTCCTATACATTGGCAGAAGCATCCTGAGCCAGATGGACGTACCCACCCGGGACAGCTACACAATGGCGATAGTGAAACCCGAGGAACGGGCGCGGTTCCAGAGTATCCTGAACATACCCCGAAGTCTCGCCCTCGCCATAGGTCCGGGTATCGCAGGGTGGATGATGCAGTTCGTAGGATTGGGCACCCCCTTCATAGTGGGTGGAGTCATCAAGGTGGCCTATGATGTGTTTCTCTGGTTCACATTCAAGGACATCAAGCCACCTGAAGAGGAATAAACGGGATTTAGATACACCGATACTCTAATATCCAAATTACTCTTAATTAGGGGAGGCATATTGAATACACTGTCGGAATATTTGGACAAGGAGAACCTTGCCAAACTCAAGGCACTCAACAATAAGCACGTCGAGGAAGAAGTCGAAAGGTTTCTAAAACTCTGTAAACCAGCCAAGACAACAGTAATAACAGATGACCAGAAGGACATCGACTACGTTAGAAAGCTGGCGCTGACCAACAAGGAAGAGCAGCCCCTAGAGATGAAGGGACACACCATCCACTATGATGGGTACAATGATCAGGGACGAGACAAGGACAACACCAAGGTGCTTGTTACACCCGATATGAAGATGAGCAAGGAGATCAACACCGTCGATAGAGAGGAGGGTTTGAGGGAAGTCCTGAAACAAATGGATGGCATCATGAAGGGAAAGGAATGTATCATCCGTTTCTTTACGCTGGGTCCCCTCGACAGCGGGTTCACACTCTGCTCATTGCAGCTCACCGACAGCGCCTATGTAGCCCACAGCGAAGACATCCTGTACAGGAAAGGCTATGAGCAGTTCAAGAAGCTCAAGGGAAGCGCGGAGTTCTTCACATTCATCCACAGCGCAGGTGAGCTGGATGATAGAAAGGTAACAGTCAACGTCGATAAACGCCGCATATACATGGACCTGTTGGATAACAAGGTATACACCATCAACAACCAGTACGCAGGCAACAGCCTCGGATTAAAGAAACTAGCACTAAGACTGGGCATCTACAAGGCAAACAACGAGGACTGGCTCGCAGAACACATGCTCATCATGGGCATACACCCTGAAGGCAAGAACAGGGTAACCTACTTCACGGGAGCATACCCAAGCGCCTGCGGCAAGACAAGCACAGCCATGATACCCGGTCAGAGCATAGTAGGCGACGATATCGCCTACCTGAAGGTTGACGAGGAAGGAAACTGCAAGGCAGTAAACATCGAGCAGGGAGTCTTCGGAATCATCACCGACGTAAACCCAGTAGACGACCCCGTCATCTACGAGGCACTCACAACGCCACGAGAGCTAATCTTCAGCAATGTCCTCATCCATGAAGACAAACCCTACTGGCTCAACATGGGTCTAAAACCCGACGAGTACCCAACAGAGGGACAAAACCACAGCGGAGAATGGTACAAGGGCAAGAAAGACGCGAAAGGAAACGAGATCGACCTAGCCCACAAGAACGCAAGGTACACCATCAGACTCAATGAGTTGGCCAACGTTAACCCCCACTACAACGACCCAGAGGGACTCATCATCGACGGCGTACTCTATGGGGGAAGGGACAGCGACACCAATGTACCCATCAGCCAGTCACTGGACTGGGTCCACGGTGTCTACATGGGGGCAACCATCGAATCCGAGACCACTGCTGCTACCATAGGCAAGGCGGGGGTCAGGTCGAGCAGCCCTATGGCTATAATGGATTTCTTGGTGGTGCCTTTCGGAAAGTATCTCAGCAATCACATAGACTTTGGTTCGAGGCTTAAACGGGTCCCACAGGTATTCAGCACCAACTACTTCCTGAAGCATGAGGGGAGATACACCAATGAGAAAGTAGACAAAAAGGTCTGGCTTCTCTGGGCTGAGGGAAGGGTCCACGGCGAATACGATGCAATAGAGACCCCCATCGGATTCATACCCTTTTACAGTGACCTCAAGGCACTCTTCAAACAGGTATTCAAACGGGACTACACCGAGAAAGATTACAATCAGCAGTTCAGCATAAGGGTGACAAAGTACCTAGAGAAACTGGAGCGAATGGAGAAACTCTACGGAGACGAGGAGGATATGCCTGAGAGCTTCTGGGCAACCCATAAGCGCATCAAGGCGAGCCTCATGAAGCTGCAGAAGAAGGGAGAGATCCATCTCCCAAGCAGCTTCAAGTAGCCCTACTGGGGTGGAATCCACCACTCGGAACCCGGGCGGTCAACCCACTCTGGCCAACGCAGCTCAACCGGGGGCTTCAAACCCTCCGGCAGGAGCGGGGGCTCATCATGCTTTTTCTTACGTTCATTGAACTCGGTCCAGGCATCTTTGAGTAACCGGGGGTTCTCGATTAGGTCAACTGCGCTGAGTGTTAACACCTGAGCCGCGCACATACCCATCCTATGGGTCACGCCTACACCGCATAGGGCGCTGCTTGCCCAGCGGGGATAACTGACGCCCGGGATGGGCTGCATGGCTTTACTGACGTATAGGCGAGCCGTTGGGCAGTGCCATGTGAACTCATTCACATCGTCGGCGGGGTGGAAGTCACCATACGCCTTCTCAGGGGGCACGATCTCGGTGTACAGTGGCTCATCGAGGGGCTCTAGCCCCATGTTGCGCTGGATCTCCCGGGCAAACATCTTATCCCCCTCAGTGTAAGCTGGGGCGCCTATTTCTTGGAGGTTCTTCCAGACTAGGTCCTTCATCACTGTATTTGGGAGACCTGTTCTTACGGCGGTAAGGACCCTTGGCTCAACCTTGCAGTCGGCTACTAGGGCGGCGCCTTCAGCGCATCTATCGATAACCTTCTCCACCGCTACCTGATCGGTGATGTTGCTGTTTCTCCAAGCGTAGACCACTTGGCTCAGCACAGGGTTGGCCACTGTGCACTGTCCACCCGTCATCATGAACTCGTTGATGCTGCCGCCTCGCCTCATCAGGGCGGGCATATGCTCCTTCATCATATTCACGTTATTATACATCAAAACAGCAGCATCCAAGGCGCCGGGATAGGTGACCGCGCCGCTTTGGCCCTCGGAAGCCGCTGAGACCTTGAAGCTGTAGACCTTTGACTTGTAGGTGCGGGGCCATACCTCTCCCAGCACAGTGGTGGGTCCACCGGGGTGCCATGCAAGCAGACAATCCATGCCATCAAACCAGCCGTCACGCGCCATGAAGGGCTTGCCCACACAGAGCTTCTCGGCGGGTGTACCCAATAGCCTGATCCTTGCCTTCAAGTCATGCTCCATGATGGTGTGCTTCAATGAGGCGGCTGCGAAGCAACCCGCGACCCCCAGCATGTTATGGGCGTCTGTGAAACCGGGGCCATATGGGACATCGGGAGCCTCATAGGGTACAGGCAGTTGGCTGTGCCCGGGTGTTGCGTCATACTCGGCGAAGAAGCCGATTACTGGACCATCGGTGCCCCATGTGCTGTTGAAGGCTGTGGGCATGCCTGAGATACCCATCTCCGTGGTGAAGCCCTGCTTCTTCATGTACTCGGCGAGGTGCTTGCCGGATTTGTATTCCCGTAACCCGGGCTCCGCCCACTTGAAGAGCAGGTCGCTCATGGCATACATTGCTTCGCTGTTCTCATGGAGCCAGCTTAACGCGGATCTTCTCGTAGAACTCATACAGTGGAACAGGCTTTTTGGGGATAAAAGTCTTCAAACCAAGACGATAGTCATAGGTGATAACGTTGAATGTCTACGGTAAAACACTGGAAAGAGGCGAGAAACGGAGCCACTGGGCAATGGTAGCCAGCTACCCTGATGGATCACCCGTCGGGGTATGGGTGAGAGCAGCGAGAGGCGCAGGGGAGGGGCCTACGTTGACCCTTCTCGGTGCCCAGCATGGGGACGAGTATAGTGGAATAGAGATAATCAACAGAATAATGGATAGGGTTGACCCAGAGAACCTGTCGGGCAACATATTGTCTGTGCCGGTCTCAAACCCATTAGCCTTCAACACGGGTTACCGCATAACCCCGCCCAGTATCGGTTACGAGAACCTAAACATGAACAGGGTGTGGCCGGGTAACCCCAAGGGGTTGCTCACGGAGCGTATAGTGGCTAGTCTCTGGGAGGAGCTCGTAGAGGGCTGTGACACTGTGCTGGATATGCATGAGGGTGGGAAAGCCTTCATGGCCCGCTACATCCACGCCCGGGGCACAGAGGAGACAGAGCGGGTTGTGGGGGAGAAAAATAAGCGGCTCTACAGGTGGTTCGGGCAGGGGGTACCAGTACTCGGGGGAGTACGCACCCAGAGCTATATGATGGGCAGCCTCAGCATACAGACGGGCATCAGG
>CAYUTB010000077.1:0-12005 GCA_964447425.1 uncultured Candidatus Bathyarchaeia archaeon | reverse complement strand
GAGGATCACTTCAGGCAAAACATTGAGGCAACATACTGCTTACTGGAAGCCATGAGGCAGAGTGGTGATCAAAAATTTATCGCGTTTGCCTCAACGAGCACTGTCTACGGGGAGGCAGACCAGATCCCGACCAAGGAGAATTATGGTCCACTTGTGCCTATTTCGCTTTATGGCGCTTCAAAGCTTGCATGTGAGGGTCTTTTGTCTGCTTATGCCTCCATGTATGGTTTTAGGGCAGTGGTTTTTAGGTTAGCAAATGTGGTTGGCTCTCGGAGCAATCATGGGGTCATCTATGATTTTGTCAAGAAGTTGCGAGCAAATCCCTCCGAGTTAGAGGTGCTCGGTGATGGTAGTCAATCAAAATCCTATCTCTATGTTGATGACTGTGTCTCAGGGTTTATGCATGGTATAATGCTTGGTGGAGTCGTTGACATATTCAACATAGGCTCTGAGGATAGAACAAATGTTCTCGCCATCGCTGAGACAGTGAAAGAGGAGTTGGGTCTTTCTGGCGCCAAGATTAGACTCACTGGTGGGGTTGATGGTGGACGTGGTTGGATGGGTGACGTTAAGATAATGCAGCTCGATATGAATAAACTAAAGCAGACTGGATGGAAGCCGCTACACAGTAGCGCAGATGCAGTGCGCCAAACCGCTAGAGATATTATAATAGAGACCTAGTAGGATGTTTTTTTAGAATACACATAGCCGTAGAGTATTGCCACGAAGAATCCTCCTCCGACAATGTTGCCCAATGTGACGGGAATCAGGTTTTTCACTATGAAAGATAACCAGTTTAGATTACTTAGGTTTAGACCTGATTGAACAACGAGTCCCGGTACTTCTTTCAACATTATGCCCATTGGTACGAAGAACATGTTTGCAACACTGTGCTCATAGCCACTTCCCACGAACGCCATTATGGGAAATATGCATGCTAGGATCTTGCCTGTGGTGTCCTCGGCTGATGTTGCCAGCCATACTCCAAGGCATACTAACCAGTTGCACGCGATACCACGGTAAAATGCCTGTGTGAATGTAAGGTTGACCTTGGAGTTAGCGATGCCCAGTGTCGTTATCCCCAAGGCGTTTGAACCCATTTCATATAGTCCAGCATTGAAGATGATGTAAACCAAGCAGATTGACCCAAGAAAGTTTCCTAGATAAACGATGGCCCAGTTTCTCGCGAGTTCTCTTAACTTGACTTTACCACCTAAGACTGGTAGGCACATCAAACAGTTTCCTGTGAAGAGTTCCGCGCCCCCAAGAACAACGAGTATCAAACCTAACGAGAACACAATTCCCATGATTGCCTTGGAGATTCCTAGTCCCGTGTATTTCGCTGCGTCTACTGCGATCGTTATGGCGAACTGTCCTCCGAATCCAACATATGCGCCTGCTAATAAAGCGAGAATTAGTATTCTTGAGGAATCGAGTTGTGTCTTGTTTATTCCAGTTGTTGATATTGTCTCTGCGATTTGTTGAGGTTTTTTACTCATTTCCTTCACTTTTATCTCGGGAATCCCTGAAGATTCCTGTTGGAATTATATTAATACTTCTCTACTAGTCCACTGAATGAACGTTAATCGTCGAATTTGCCTATTTTTATCCCTGATTTTAACGATAATAAGTATAATTATAGTAAATATACAAAATGGGCTCAAATGAACCCCTTTAAGGCACAATAATGCTGAGTTGATAGTTAAAATCACGCAAGCTGCCAAAACATCATCTACCAATAGCAAACATTTTGTCGAACCATCACTATTCCTATTACATGTATTCTGAAAGCCACTGTCATCTTGGAGACATAACGCGAGAAGACCTTGATCGGATCGAGAAACAAGGATTTACATTGCTGTTGACTTCGGGTATTGATCTCGCCAGCTCTGAGCAGGCGGTGGAGACCGCTAAGCGGCATAGAATCACCAAGGCGTGTGTAGGAGTACACCCATGGTACGCGGATGAATACCGTCCACTTGTGCGAGAAAGATACGAGGAGCTTGCATTGGATGAGGAATGTGTAGCCATCAGTGAGATCGGGCTAGATTTTAACGGTAGGATGACTCATGAGTGGGTTCGAGAGGAGCGTTACATAGACCCAAAGATACAGTATGAGACATTTGACGCTCAGCTTGGTTTAGCGCGGGAGCTAAGTCTACCTGTTCTAGTGCATGATCGGGCTCCAAAGATGGATATATTGGATATGCTGGAAAAGTCTGGTAACACCAATATCGGTGTGGCCATACATGGATTCTCTAAGGACCTTGAGTATGCGAGGCGTTGTATCGATAACGGAATCTATCTCTCTGTTGGACTGCGACCCATCCAAAACGCTGACCCAGTGTACATTAGAGCTGTAAAGGAGACTCCAGTCGAGTACCTTCTAACAGAGACCGACTCCAATAAACCAGAAGGCGTTTTGACCGTATGCAAACTCATAGCCGAAATAAAAGAAACCACCATGGAGGAGATAGGCAGGATCACGACCGAGAACCTGATGAGGCTCTGCGGCCTCTAAGATTCTCCAATATTTTTAAATCCATTAGGTGCGACGCCTTTCTATCTGGAGCCCAACCCCTTGGATGAATCAATAAAGAAGTTAATGCCCGTATACACGCTGGTTTTTCTAAGGGCTCTCGGATTATCCCTATCCGTTAATGGACCCATGATGCCTCTCTATGTCAGGAGCTTGGGTGTTAGCGTGAGCCAGTGGGGCTTGTTATCTACATCTTTTGCATTGGGTTTGATCTGCTTCGAGGCATTCTGGGGCTTCATGTCAGACAGAATCAACAGAATAAAAATACTGATAATCGCGATGATCTTCATGGGGGTTGTTCTTCCACTATACACGTTGGAGAGTTTACTCTCCTATTTCTTCATCTTCCAGTTTCTAATAGGCTCATTCATGGTTATGGTAGGACCAACCACCCGCGCCTTAATCGCTGATCACTCACCGATCAAACAAGTAGGCTTCAACATGAGCCTCTGGTCAACATGCGTATCAACAGGCAGCATCCTAGGTCCCGTATTAAGCGGTTATCTATCCAAAAACCTCGGATATCCTATAGTATTCTATGCCTCATCAGCTATACTGATAGCCTCAGCCTTACTGATGTTCCTCACAGGTAGAAACCTAGTTATCAGCGAGAAGAGCAAGAAAAAAATCAACATAATAGAGAACATCAAATCTATTTTCCATGACTCTCAGGTAAAGTTCACCTTCATAATGGCTGTTCTAATCTATCTGGGTGTCTCATCTGTCCGTAGCTTCCTACCAATCTATGCATCTGAGCTCTTCTCAATGGATGAGATCTCAATCGGCTTGATGATGACTCTGGGCACAGCGATGCAACTGATAGTAACGCCGATAGTGGGGACACTATCTGACAGATACAGCGTAAAAAAGATGTTAATTGCTCTTCTAGGCTTATCTGGGACGCTTTTCATACTGATTCGTTATGCCGTGATGCCGATTCACATTACCCTCATTACAATTGGGTTGATGGTGAGCTTTTCCTCCCAGTCTGTCTCACTCATCATGGTCTCTAAACTAGCTTCCCGGGAGAAACTAGGAATAACCATGGGACTGTATGGATCATTCGAGGACATAGGGTTAATCGTTGGGCCACTGGTCTTTGGTTTTATGTGGGAAGCATACGGTCCACAAAACATCTATCTCATCACCTCGGGCGCAGCCATCATCGCCATAGTGCTTCTCTTTCAGACTAAACTAGAATTAAAACAATAGTTTATTAACAATGATTTGTTGGCTAACTTGAAACATGGAGATTCTAGATCAACAGCCTGTCCTGAGAAAACTCATGGTGCCCTTGCTTGGGTTAATATTGTCAACAGGGTTGCTTATGGCATCACTTTGGCAGATCGAGATAGCCGTTGCTCTTCCAGGAGATTATTTTGATTTTCCTTTCTATCTATGGACCGTGAATAAGTGGTGGATCAGGGATTTCTGGTATCTGGTAAATATGATCAGTTGGGTGCTAGGCGTTCTATCGACAGCGGTGCTAGTAAACTTGCACAACCGTAAAGTGTCTTAGGTAAAGGTTAAAACCCGCCAAACTCCACCTGACAATACATTGAAGGACGAAGTAAAATCCGTGCTGGACAAACTCAAACAAGTAGGCTCTAATTTGACCTTTGAAGGAGAGTATGTTGCAGATTTCATCGAGCGGCTGGACAAACTCGTTGAGGTTAATGGTATTAGAATGGAAGGCAATGTGCTGAAGATTCTGGTGGGTGAGGCAAAAAACGGGGACCCAACTGAGATATTGAGTGTAGTGGCTAAGGCTACGTTGTTAAATGTCACGGCAGCAGGGTATGAGGACACTCCATATGGTAAGATGATTTACTTTGAGTACTATATTCCACCGTGGAACGAGACCTACATCCAGTAACCAATCTACTCCATCTGTCGAGAAGCCACACTGGTTACACTTTCTTAATCAATGGATGCCTGTGAGAATTGTACAAGTTATCTGGTGGTAAGACTCGTTCTACGTCGGGAAACGCAATGAACAAACGAGTCTTACCGTTGAAATAGAAACACTATTTAAATTTAAATCTTAATAAAAGATAAAATAAACTAGGTAGATAAACTTGCTTTTGTAAAATAACTAGAATGGCTTGTCCTTCTGCTCTACACGATAAATCTTATTGTAGACCGATTCCCATTTGCCTTCTTTTATTTTCTCACAAATATCGTACATGACTTCTCTGAAGGCCTTTTTCTGGTCCTCGTCCTCGTACTTGTAATATAGAGCGGAGAGATCATGCCAAATTTCTTCCTTGATGTCCATAAGCTCGACCTCGCCGCTGGGAAGGATCTGATCAATTACATCCTTTACCATGCCTTTGAAGCCATTCTGTTTTTCATCAGACGCCATAGGTATTCGGAAGTCAACCGGAAAAAATCCCATATAAGGCTTGCTAAATGCACTTTCTGGGTTGCTGTATCGTGTTAAAATTGTTTGGATGCATTTGATGTATTTTACATTTTAATGCATTATTTTTTGTTTGAGCATTGTCTCATATAACTAGGGTAAAAATTGGTTCAATAAAGTATGAAAAATGAATCTGAAATATGGATTGATGATTAGTTTAAAGCATTGAATGATGTATTATATCGTAAAATCCATGGAACTATCTATAAGATGACTCAAAAAACTCCCCCCCTGCTCACTGCAGAGACCGCAAAAAACCTTCTAACAGGAAAAAACCGGGTATCTCTAAATCTAGGCATCTCAAAAACAACTATAAAACAGATAAACACGAAATATTTGCTCAATAAAGCAGAATCTATCGAGGCAGAAGATCTCGAAAAAATAGCGAATGATCAACGCTCAATCTATTTTGTAGATAACAAAACCGTTTTCATGGCTGCGATTCGTGGAAAACACTTTTATAAACTAGCCAAAACAGACGGTGCTCCAACTCTAGAAATTGATGGCATAAGAATGCACAGAACTAAAAACACAACGCCAGAAAAAGACGCTAAAGATAAACTAAAAATTCTGGGGTTGAGGTCAGGAAAAGTGCTGGACACCTGTATGGGGTTAGGATATACTGCAATTCAGGCACATGAATGTGGAGCAGAATACGTGTTCTCCATTGAATATGAGCCAAATGTGATGAGAATAGCGCAACTGAATCCTTGGTCAACTAAATTATACACTGAACCTACTATCCATAAGATCATTGGCGATAGCTTCTATGTTGTTGATGCGTTCCCAACTGGCTATTTTGACTATATTATTCATGACCCGCCAAGACACAGCAGTGCAGGGCATCTATACGGTCAAGAGTTTTATCGTAAGCTGGTAAGGGTGCTCAAACCTGGTGGTAAGTTGTTTCACTATACTGGAGAGCCAGGGTCTAGATATCGTCGCGTAAACATCCAAAAAGGGGTTATTGATAGGTTGGGCGCTGTAGGGTTTGTAGATTTGAGGTATCACTCTCAGGTTATGGGTGTAGTCTGCACTCTGGGCACCGCTTAACCTAAATCCAGATAATCCAATATCCAAAGAGACGAGCCCATGTCATCAAAAAAACTCCAGACCGGTAAAATTCCCAAAGAATTATTGACAAAATACGTCTTCACATGCCTCGGGGAGAATAACGATCGTGTTCTCAAGGGTCCGCTTATCGGTGAGGATGCGGCTGTTATAGATAATGGGGATAAAGTGCTTATTGCCAAGGCAAACCCCATAACAGGGGCTGAAAACAAGATCGGTTGGCTGGCTGTTCACATAAACGCAAATGATATCGCGGCTAGGGGTGCAGAGCCACTCTGGTATCTCAGCATAGTTTTGCTTCCTGAGGGCTCTGACGAGAAGCTGTTGGAGACTATAATGCAGGATCAGCATCAAGCCTGTAGCGAGCTTGGCATAAGTATTGTTGGAGGACACACAGAGGTTACTCCCGATCTGGGGAGACCTATTGTCTCTGGGTTTATGCTTGGAGAGGCACGAAAAGACCAGTACATTACTACAGGTGGAGCCCAGATTGGTGATCATATAGTGTTGACAAAGGGTGTTGGCATTGAGGGTACTGGAATTCTCGCTGGAGACCTCAGGGGTAAGCTTCTTGAGACTCTTTCTGAAGAGACTTTGATTGGCGCAGTCAAGCTACTCGATTTGATCAGTGTGGTTCCTGAGGCGAAAATCGCTGTTGCAGTTGGTGGGGTTCACTCCATGCATACTCCGACTGAGGGCGGTGTTCTAAATGGTCTCTTGGAGATATCCGCTGCGTCAGGGCGTGGTTTCATCATCTATGAGGATCAGCTTATTGTTCACGAGGAGACCAGACTAATTTGTTCTGCTCTTGATGTTGATCCGTTGCGTTTGTTGAGTTCGGGCAGCTTGTTGATCATCGTTGATCCCATTGTTAGCGGAAAACTCGTGAAATCGCTCAGAGCGAAGAATATTGCCTCCAATGTTATCGGAGAAATTACAGCTGAGTCAGGGGTTGTAGTTAGAAGGGATGGGTCTGTTGATCCTGTTGAGGACGTTGTGCAAGATGAGTTGTTCAGGGTTCTCGGGGAAACAACCTGAGCACTTTCACTCATCCCCCCACTATATATATGTTAGAACCTACGAAATGCATAAATTACCATACATCCATCCCACTGACTGGGGCTTAGGTTGAACCATCAATCAGTATTCATAGACGAAGCAATCCTAGAGATACACCACATCCCGGACAAACTACTCCACCGAGACGCAGAGCTGCAGAGACTCAGATCACTATTCGACCAAATGGTAACCGCCCCCTACGAGATGAGTCAAAAAGCAGTGATACTGGGCAGTGTTGGATGCGGAAAAACAGTGCTCGCCAACACATATGGTAAAGAACTCAAAGAAAAAGCAAACAGAAAACGAATCAACCTCCACTATATCCACGTCAACTGCAGGCAACGCCGGGGAAGCCTCTTCATGATACTCAGCCAAATAGTAACACGTATCAAACCAGACTTCCCTGAACGAGGATACTCAGCCAACGAACTGCTTGACATACTCCGCCAGATACTGAACGAGGAGAATGCACAGGTGCTCCTAGTACTGGACGAGGTAGACGCCCTCATAGAAAACGAGGGAAGCGATGCTCTCTACTATCTTACACGATTCCATGAGACCACGCCAGATGAGCCAAGAAGACTGAACCTCATATGCATCAGCAAGGACGCAGAGGTATTCAGAAAACTCGACAGAAGCACCCTCAGCAGCCTCCAGCAGAACATCATACGGATGCCAGACTACAACAAGTATCAGCTAGCTGACATACTCATATACAGAATGGAGCGCGCCTTCAGAAAAGACGCCGTGCCTTTGGAGATAATCGACTTCATCAGCGAGGTAGCCGAGAAGGAGAATGGAGACGCAAGATACGCCATCAGTCTCCTCCACGGGGCTGGAAAAGAAGCGGACAACGATGGCGCAAGACAGATCAAGCCAGAGCACGTCAGAAAGATAGCCGTCGGCATATTCGATATAACCGTACCCGAGGAGATCAGGTACCTGAGCCAACACGAGAAACTATCTCTGTTAAGTATTGCCCGTTTCTTCATGTCGAGCACAGCGCCAGAGGCAACCACAGGCGAGATCGAGGAAAGCTACCGCCTAGCATGCGAGGAATACGGCGAGAAAGCCCGAGGGCATACTCAGTTCTGGAAATACCTCAAGAAACTGGACGACCTGGACTTCGTCAGCATGGAGATACATGCCTCAAGTCAGGGCAGAACCCAGCTAATCAGACTGGACAAGATACCCGCAAAGCTACTACAGGAAAAAGTGATGGAACTACTATGAGCCTATACAAGAAAGACCGAAGAGCAGAAGAGATCCTTGGAAGCAAGGGCAGAATCAGGGTACTGGAAGTACTCACCGAGAGCGGGGAGCTCAACATCAGCGAGATAAGCCGAAGAACAGGGCTCAACTACACAAGCGTCGAGCGACACCTAACAAAACTAACAAAAATAGGGCTCCTTAAAGAGAAACGCTACGGCAAGATCAGGATATTCGAGGCAGTCTTCAAGAACTTCAACATCAGCTTCGAGCGGGGACGCCCCATAAAGCTGGATATAGAGACCTAACCGATAAGGTTCAATAACCACCTTTTCGATAATCTATTTGAAATGCAGAACCGTCAAAATAAACTATTAATCGGAATCGTTGTTGTAGGCGTCATTTTCGGTGGATTCTATTACTCTGGGCAACTGCAGGTAAAACAAGCTGTAAATCAACTGGAGCTTAAATTCAGTGATTTCAAGGTTGACCGTATCTCTCTATTTCCACCAGAAATAGACCTAACCTTAACCTACACAGTAGTAAATCCCAGCGAGTTACCGTTGGAGGTATCCCTAGACGGAGCTATATACTATGGAGAAACCCGGATAACCCCAGTTATCGTCGAGGCTAGAACTATACCCGCTTTGGGCACTGGTGCAGTTGATGCCCAGATAAGCCTCAACGGTACTCTGCTTCAAGCTATAGGCGATCCTGAGAATGAGAAAAACTATAGTCTGAGAGGCACATTAACAGCCACAGGTCAGTATATGGGTGTCTTACCCGTCACTGTGACACTGGATTTGTCCGAGCTTGAATCAAAGGGCTAGTTTTTTCGTTTATTTAAAATACCTTCAGGCTACTCCCCTTTTTGGGATATTCTATTGGATGAGATAATCGTTGAGGACGCTGCACATGGCTACGTCGAGATGTTGAACAGGCTCGGGGTAGACTATGTTTTCAGCTCACCGGGCTCAGAGTTCATACCTCTATGGGAGCACCTAGCAATATACAACTCAGAGGAGAAAAAGCCATACTACATCAACCTACGCCACGAGGGAACCGCCCTATCCATGGCGAAAGGATACTATATGGCGACAGGACGGGCACAGGTGTTGATGACTCATGTGTTAACAGGTCTCCTGCATGGGGCAATGGAGCTCAAGGCTGCCTATACTGATCAGATTCCGTTACTGATGCTTGTAGGCCAGAATAGAACCCATGACAACGAGGTATATGGAGGCACCCCGGGACCGCACTATCTGAGCTTCACAGAGGTCGGTGGACAGGAGAGGCTTGTCCAACCATACTTGAAGTGGGCTGACAGCCCCGAGACCAACGCGAACATCCTCAGCGTGATCCAGAGAGCCTACCAGATCGCCAATGCTGATGTGAAGGGTCCTGTATTGTTGAATCTCTCCCGAGAGCTGCTGTTTGAGAAAATGACTACGATGAAAATTCCTAAGCCTCTCAACGAGCAGAGCAGGTTAACAGCGGACCCATCCACTGTCGAGAAACTCAAAGAACTATTGCTGGGAGCCACTAATCCCTTGATCTACACACGTTATTTGGGCAGAAACCCCGAAGCAGTGGAAGAACTGATTGCTTTGGCGAATCTGCTACAGATTCCCGTTTTTGAGCTACCCGGGTACATGAATTTCCCCACAGATAACCCCCTTCACATGGGCACATCTATGCTGCCTTACATGAAGGAAGCAGACCTAATCCTTGTAATCGATAGCAGCTCATGGCCGCCATGGTACCCACCGAACAGCATCAGGGGAAAAACAGGTGCAAAGATAGTGTTTATCGACCCAGACCCAGTCCAGTTGAAGTACCCTGTTTATGGTTATCCATCTGATTTGACGGTTACAGCTGATTCCTATACGATCCTCAAGCAGCTCAACCTGTTGATTCAGAACAAGAAACTCAACGGCGCTCTAATGAAGTTTAGAAAAGAGCGTTGGGAATCAGAGCACAAGAAGATAAGAGAAGAGCAACGTAGAAAGGCAATTGCTGCAAAAGATAATTCCCCAATCGACCCTGCTTGGCTCTGTTATTGCATAGATGAGATTATCGATAAAGAGACTGTCATCGTCAATGAGACCATCACGCATGGGGTGTTAATTCACAGCTATATCGAGAGCAACAGGACCCAACCGGGCACAAGATACGAGGCAACTGGCCCAATAGCACATACTGGGCTCGGTCAGGGGATGGGCGTCGCTCTTGGTGTCAAGCTGGCTATGCCCGAGAAAACAGTAATAGCACTGGAGGGCGACGGGACATTCAACTACAATCCGGTGTTAGCGGCTTTCGGGGCAGCCCAGGAATACAACCTCCCCTTCATGACCATCATCTTCAACAACAGCTGCTACGCAGCCATGAAAGGACACGCACGATACTACCCCAAGGGCTACTCAGTAACACAGAACCAGTACTACGGGGTAGGCTGCGGACCTACGCCACAATACGCGAAACTGGTAGAAGCGTACAATGGGTATTCAGAGACAATCGAGGACCCATCTGAGCTCAAAAAGGCTTTAGAGCGAACAATAAAGGAGACAAGATCCGGGAAAGTCACACTGCTAGATGTTCACTTAAGTAGATGAGTTGGAGAATGGTGCTCCCGCCGGGATTCGAACCCGGGATCTCCGACTCGAGAGGCCGGAATCCTTGACCGGACTAGACGACAGGAGCGCGTACCGAAATAACTCTATGCTCGAATAAAAATGTAGAGGGTCTAAATATCGCTCCTAAGACCCATTATCTTCGCGACGTTGGCGCCTTCATCGATCATTGGCTCGATCAACCCTTTGGTTGATGTGAACAATGTTGTAACCCCAGGTCCGTGACCCGCGATGTAGCTGTTGCTATGCGTTACTATGCCCACGCTGACTGAGCCACGCCGATAGATCCTGCCATAGCTCTGATCAGAGTCCATGATGGCTACAAGGTCTCCGAGACGTATGTCGTTTAACCCATGTTCCTCACAGGTTTCCTCACAGAACATGGTGATATCATAGTCACCTGACGCTACATTATCTCGTCCTAGCCCAGAGCCCATTATTGCTGCAGGGACCTTGTGGGTGACTGGAACCTGTAGTTTTCCATCCTTGATCTTGGGGTCCAGCGCCTCTAGAAACTCTGGGCTCACGTTGAACAGCTTCACCTCTGGTAAGTCGAGTAACTGCAGTCCTTGACCATAGGCTTTGATCATTATCTTGTCCTCGATGACGAGTTTCTCCATGACCTCGGGCTGGAAGTCTACCATGACATGTTCTATACCGCCGTGTTTTCCTACAACAACGCCTTTCTCGCCTTTTGCATCTCCCTTAACCACAAGAGCCTCATTGCCTATGCAACTCAGAACATTCAGTGCCCTGCTCTGCCCCTGAGGGAACCTGCTATCCGCAACCCTGTTCTCGACACTGACACCCGGTTCAACATGGTCTCCCATCCACCCGATGGCTGAGTCACCTACCCTGATATTGTAGGTGATGCCACCTGTTCCAGGCAATATGTGGAGATCTCCGTTGGCTCCTACCCTGTAGATGCCTGTTCCGATGACGGGGCTCACGACTTCACCGATCACGCTGATCTTTACGACCTTTTCCTTGTTCGTTCGAATCATGGGTTATACGAGTCTCATAGATGAGTTAAGTTTAACGAGTTGGGGAAACTTTAAAACTAGGTAGAGTTCTA
>CAYUTB010000076.1:0-12014 GCA_964447425.1 uncultured Candidatus Bathyarchaeia archaeon | reverse complement strand
GGAAATCGATGTGCTCCAAGGAGTCAGCGAGGCGCGTAGAATCAGCCAAGTCCTGTTTGGTAGCTGTCCTCCGCTTCAATGTATCTGGGTCGAGCATGTAGATCCCTGAGCCCCCGAGCCCGAAGTAGCTGCGGTTTCCCTCCACCCTGAGGTTATTCTTGGGGTCTCTTCCGCAGAGCTTCACCGATCTTGGGGTCTTCCTGATTGCTTCATCTACAAGATACTGGGGTATGTGAACCCGCTGGGCCTCGTAATCCACCACGGCCCCAGCGTCATCAAGGAGCTTGAGGGCGTTCTCCTCCTTCACAAGCACCCCTGTCTTCTCCAATACCTCAAGGGTCGCCATGTGGATGTCATAGATCTGGTCACGGGATAATACGCTGAATTTTCCGCCACGATACTCAGTCAAATCACTCACCCTACCAGCCTAAAAGCGACCTGCACTGCGTCAGAGGCGTTCTCAGCATACCCATCCGCACCGATATCCTTGGACCACTTCTCTGTGACAGCCGCTCCACCAACCATAACCTTCACCATGCCCCTGACCCCAGCCTCCTCAAGAGCCTTGATCACGGAACGCTGCTCAGTGATGGTTGTGGTCATCAACGCGGATAAGCCCAGTATATCGGGTTTGAGCTCACGAACCTTCTCAACGAACCTCTGAGTGGGCACATCCTCACCCAAGTCTATAACATTGAACCCGTTCACCTCAAGTAACGTCTTCAAAATGTTCTTGCCTATGGTATGAACATCACCTGCAACAGTGCCGATCAGCACCGTGCCTCTTCTCTCAACCTTCCTCTGGGAACCCGCGAGAGCACCAGCCAGCCTCTCCGAGACCTCCTCCATGATGTTGGCTGCGGCGACAAGCTCTGTTAGAAAAGCCTCACCGTCTCCAAACCGGTCACCAACTACTTTCAATCCCTTTGTGAACCCTTTCTCGATCACATCAACAGGGTCTACGCCGGCTTCCAGCGCAGCATCAACCAACTCTATGGCTTTCTCGTCATCAAGCCACTCGATAGCCTCAGCCATCTCGTTGAACAGAATATCGGTATTAGACATACCCTATACGTGGCTTTAGATAATTTAAGATCAGAGATTGAACCAAAAGTATATAGAAAAAAATGGAATTATTTTGTAACTATCGAGTATCTCGTGCCAACTGGCTTTAAGGCTTCATCAATTTTCTTTACGAGCCCATTCAACTCATCCATGGTTGGTTTCTTGAACCACTCAAAGAAATAATCATACTCGCCTAGTTTTTCACCCGATTTACTGATAATCTTATTGCATCGCTCTACCGTGACATCGCCTATCTCTGAAAAGTATTCGTATGCGCCACCCCATATCAGGGGAGTGCTCTCTTGCCGCTCAGCGTAATTTGGGAGAGAAGCCATCATAACGTTACTCATTATGCAGACTTCTGGCATCGTGATGGCTATTTTGTCAAGTTCCTTGATCGCCTCGTAAATCGGTGGACCATATAGTTTGATATAGCTAATCATAACTCATCCAAGATGATTTAATAACCATAGATAATAAAGGTAACAGACTTGCGCATATTTATTTGATAAAAAAGAGGCATTTCCTCAATACGTGAAAAAAGGGATTAGGAGAGGCTTATGATGCCCTTGGTGTGCTTCTTGATCTTATCCTCATCAAGCTCAACCCCCAAGCCATTACCCTCTGGAACATACACGTAACCATTCTCAAAGCGCACTGACTCGGTGGTCACATCATCACCCATCCACTCAGGGTAACCAGACAACTCACACTTGTGAGTAATCACGTGCCTGTAAGCAGAGATAATCTGAGTAGCAGCCGCGAGGCTTACGCTCAACTCAAGATCATCATGGAACATGCATGGAATATTCATTACCCGCGCCATCTCAAGGAGCCTGCGGGCGCCCGTGATGCCACCCCATGGGCGGTAGGTCTTCAACCCGAGGACGCCGATAGCCCCTGCGTCGATGAGGTTCTTCACATCACTGAGCAGATACATGGACTCATGAGCCATGATTGGGGTATCAACGGCAGCAGCCACCTCAGCCAAGCCGTTGAAGTCCCACCAGATCGTGGGCTGCTCCACCATCTCGACGTCAAAGGGCTCGATGTTCCGTATCATCTTCACTGCCTCAGACACCCTGTATCCTTGATTGCAGTCTACTCGGAGATTAGCATCCTCCCCAATAGCATCACGAACAGATGCTACACAAGCCACATCGTGCCCCGGAGCTATCTTGAGCCTGATGCCGGTGTACCCGTCCTCCACAAACTTGGAGGCTACATCGTACACGACCTCCGGCTCATCGATGCCGATCAAACCAACGTTTGGGATCTTCTCCGGCTTCGAGCCACCCAAGAGCCTGTGAACGGGCATGCCGAGGCTCTTGCCCATGATGTCCCAGAGCGCCATATCGAGGGCTGCCTTCGCCATGCTGTATGTGGGCGCGATGAAATCCATCTTCTTCCATATAGCCTCGGTCTCAAAGGGGTCCATCCCAAGCAACGCCGGAACAAGCCACTTCTTCTGAACATCAAGGATAACGGGCTGAGACTCGGGGCTCAGTGGAGGCAACGGGGGTACCTCTCCGACTCCCGTTATGCCCTCATCGGTGTGAACCCTGACGAGGACAAACTCGAATTTGCCTCCCTGCCCAAGGTTTCCGTAGTGGGCGAGAGTAAGCACCTTTGTGCGGGGTATGTCGATGGGGATTAACTCGACTTTTGTGATCTTCATAAAGTTCTCCCTATTCTTTTACCGTTTCATATTTTTAACATATTTGAGCAGAATTACTCTGGATGATTCGATAAAAGGGTTAGAAGATTCATTATTGTTATGAGTGAGGAAAATGTTTGTTTCTTTTAACCACTAACCAAGCACCCCATACGTAGTGTTATTTACGGGTAAAAAGACCCATTATTCATGGTCTCAGAAAAAGCAGAAGTAGACATACTATTCCAATGCCTATATCTCCAATTCGGGGTAACCAAAGGACACCCGGTCCTCAGCTTCAGGTGGCCCCTGACACCTCAGCCGGAGCCTGAGATAGGGCAGGTCTATGAGGGCAAGACATTCAACATCGGCTCCACAAACGTGGTTCTCATCCGGGATCAGGGAAAGAACATCATAGTAGACCCGGGGATACTGCAGATCGGTAGATACGGCGCCTTCCCTAAGAGACTAGCCGAGTTTGGTTTGAAGACAGAGGACATAGATATGGTGGTAAACACTCATTGCCACTATGATCACATCGAGGGCAACTACATGTTCAGGGGTAAGCCGCTCATCATACATGAGAAGGAGCTGGAGTACTGCCGAAAACTGTACTGGCCCGAGTTCGCTGACGCCTTTATGGGGATCATGGATGTTGAAGCCATCAATGGGACAAAACAGCTCACCAAGTCGGTGAGAGTGATTGAGACAACTGGGCATACGCCGGGAAGCATCACGGTGCTCGCTGAGACGGAGAAAGGCTTGGTTGCATGTGTTGGGGACGCTGTTATCGTGAAAGAGGACCTGTTGCAATTGAAAGCTCCACAGGTAGTAACGAAAAACACCTCCGCGGAGACATCTATTGAGAGCCTGAAGCGAATCGCGGCGTTGAAGCCCATACTGGTTATCCCGGGTCACGACGCCCCATTTAAGCCCTAACCCACCACTCTTTCATACAGAGCATCTTGTGTAAGTAACAGCATGTAAGCTTTCTTTTCCCGTTTAGATTAAACTTCTATGCGTTTTTCCCTTTTTTCGCAAAATAATATATACTTCTATTAAGGGCTTCCATTAAGGTGTAATAATTGAACATATTACCTCTCTTTACAACCATCGTCGCAGGGGCATTCACATACAGCCTCTGGAAACAATACACGGAACGACGAAAAATCCATCAACTCCTCTGGACCATAGCCATGCTCTTCTACGCAGTATCAGCCCTCATGGAGTTTCTCATGAACCGAGACATACTCGGTCCAAGTGTGCTGGCCTTCAAGGTCTACTATATCCTGTCAGCACCATTGGTGGGAATGCTTGGCTCGGGGGTAGTGTATCTGCTCGCGAGGAAGAAGATCGCAGACGCATTCACAGCTTTAATGGTAATCCTCAGCATCGCGCTCTTAATCACGGGATCAATTCACCCCATTGACCAAACAGTGCTTGTAGAAG
Source organism: uncultured Candidatus Bathyarchaeia archaeon (assembly GCA_964447425.1). Taxonomy (GTDB): domain Archaea; phylum Thermoproteota; class Bathyarchaeia; order TCS64; family TCS64; genus RBG-16-57-9. Next base: position 7,846 of record CAYUTB010000076.1, on the reverse strand, counting down.
CCTTCCAAGGACCACTGGGCGAGGCATTCCATGACGCAGTGCAGGCATACCCGATGTCGGTTAGAAGATACGCTATAATCACCAACATCATCGGTGGGCTCGTGCTCATTGGCGGTGCGCTCTGGAGCTTCATCAAGGATAGGCGCAGGACATATAATCTCTGGATCTTCATAGGGGGATTGATGCCCATGATAGGAGGCAGCGCATTAGCCTTCTTCCATCAACCAGACCTCTTCTTTGTCTTTGAGTTGGCTGGTACAGTGTTCTTGTACTGGGGCTTCATACTTAGCGACCGGTTCATCAAGGGCAGAGAAGCGAAGGTCCAGGATGCATTGACCAAAAGAGCATAAGCTCATTAAATTTCATTAATTATTTTGTTGCATAGAAAATTATTGAAAATGGGTTAGTTTGCGAGTTAGGTAATTAGATAAGATACTCGAATGCTTCTGGAGATGTATAGTATTTTCCATCAGCGAAAAGGAGGGCCTCACTGATCTTCAGTTCTTTGAGTACCTTGAAGATCTTACTTTCCTTGATCTTTGTTGCCTTTATCTCGTTGAAAGATTTTGGTTCCTTACAGTGGGTCAGCACCATTTTGCAGTCCACATCGAGGATCTGTTCTTTTAATGAGTCTAGTTTCAGTCCCAATTTTTCACCTGCTACGGCTATACATACATATGGTATATACAATATATGTATATGCATTCTCTTAGGCATAAATTAGATAATACACTGCGAAACACACATACCAATCGCCACCCCAGTTCATATCAAAGGATTGGAAAATAATATTCAAGACACGCAGGTTATTACTCGGTGGCCCAGAACACGCTGCTGTTGATGTACTCGCTACGCTTCTCATCGGTCCAGCTCTCCATACGGCTGAGGTTGCTGAGCCTGTCAGCGAACTTCACCAGCACGGCCTTGTGAAACAATACATTGTACTCATCGGTGGGTTTCAGGTGTGGGAAATATTTTCCCTCTTCGCTGTGAGTCACCATCCTCACGATCTCAGCGATATTCGGTGTGAATACACGGCGCAACTCCTCATAACTCGTATCAGTGTCCTCAAGAGTATCGTGGAGTAGACCAGCGCAGAGCACCTCTGTATCATCCGATACATCAATCAAGGTCCCATAAACCTGAACAACGTGAGCGAAAAAATATGGTCTGCCATAATCATCCAACTGACCCTTGTGGCGTTCAGATGCAAACTCAAGGGCTTTATCAACAAGACCTCGATCTAAATTCTTCATCATATATGATCAATAGGAATATGATGCGTTAAAAAGCGAAGGCTACTCTACCACGAGTAAGCCTTTATTCTGCAACCACTGGGTCTGATTGCTGGTGTATCGGAAGATGATGTCTCCCTTCTCTTCTGCCTGGAAATCCCAGGGACTCACGAGTACCGTATCGCCTTCGCGAACCCAGTTCCGCTTCTTCATCTTGCCTCTTACACGGCAGATACGGGTAGCTCCGTCTTGACATTTAACATTCATACGCGCAGAACCGAAGTTCTTCAACACGACGCCGAGAATATCAAACTGATTCGGCATCTGTATGCGTTTTCTGGCGTCACCTTCATTTTTAATTAATCTCTTACCCACAGTAAAACAAGTCCACACCTTATGACCGTGGGCTTCATATAAACGATACGTAGAAAGCCACGTCTTATTTGAAAAATCCGGCTTTTTTCCGTTAAAATTTATGTTTTTAGATGAAAAAATAAAAAACGCTTTTTTTGAGGTATCTAATTTAAAAACTCATGGTTGATATTTTGGTATTTGTAGGTTTGTTAGATGAGCCAGATCCCAGAATATGGTGTACTTAGAAAGATGGCGGAGGAGAAGCTGGGAAAAGCCCTCAACGGTGTATGCAGCATCAGGCGTGTACATGGATACGATGAGGATATCCTTGACATAATCAGGGTTATTGATCACCGGAAATTTAGAGAAGAACTTCAGTACAATGGAGACGAGATCGAGGAAAGGATGAGGAAAACAGGGTTCCAATGCTTCCTCGTTTACCTTGATGATGAGCCTATTGCATTTGAGTATGGATATGATGTCTCGGAGGGGGTTTATTTCTCGGATAGCCAGGCGACATTAATCGAGGGTAAGGGTGTGGGTACCACTCAGTTTGCCATAGAGATTCTCTATCTTTACCTGCATGGGTACACGTGTGTCAGGTTATCAACCGAGGAAAAGGATGAGATGGGAAGGGCTCTTCGCAGCTTCTGGGAGCATATGGGCTTCGTGAAGCTGAGAGAGGATGGGGGAAACGTGGATATGGAGCTGCTATTGAGCCCTGAGGCGGCTCAGAGACTTTACCAGAAATATATACTTCCACGTAAATAATCTGGTCAAACTGACGCATCTTGGCGGGGTCTTCTGATAGGCTTATACTACGCCGAGCATCCATTGTCTAATATGTCTAAGGAAGACGAGGAGTCTCTCGCGTATGGTGGTCAGGCTCTCATTGAGGGCGTGATGATGCGCTCAGGGGATACCATGGTTATGTGTGTCAGGCAACCCGATCAAGAGATAGCTACTTTCAATAAAAAAATCAGCAGCGTGACCAGACGCAGCAAGCTTCTCGGGCTCCCATTCATAAGGGGCATCGCCATGCTTTTCGAGACCATGTATTATGGGGTGAAGGCGATGATGCAGAGTGCTAATGTGGCGCTTGAGGGGGAGGATGAGGAGTTTTCTCTCTTTGATTATGCCTTGTTGATTGTGATGTTGTTGGTTATGAATGGGTTGTTTATCGCGATTCCTTTCTTGTTGACTAATTATCTGGGTTTATCCGGGTTGCTGTTCAACGTGGTGGAGTCTGTGATCCGCCTCGGTTTATTCGTGGGGTATCTGTATGTGATATCGCTCTGGGGTGAGGTGGCTCGGGTGCTCCAGTATCATGGCGCGGAGCATAAGGCGATAAACGCATATGAGGCGGGCAGCAGCATGGAGACTGGGGATGTGGCGAAGTATTCGAGGCTGAATCCGAGGTGTGGTACTTCCTTCCTCTTCTTGACGGTGCTTACCAGCATCGCGTTGTTCGCGTTGATCCCCAAGACCACTTTCATTCTGAGGCTAGCCTACAGGCTCGCGTTGATCCCTGTGATCGCCGGTGTGAGCTATGAGTTGCTAAAGCTCAGTGACAAGTACAGGGAGTCGCCTGTGATGCGGCTCATCATGGCGCCGGGGCTGTGGTTCCAGAAGCTAACCACTAAGGAGCCCAGTGAGGACATGATCGAGGTAGCTGTGAAGGCGCTGCAGCAGGTTAAGGCTGAGAAAGAGCGGGTTTAAGTAAAATACTATTGGCGCCGTATTTCTCATATGTCATTGGATTTCGGGGTATTCATTTCTCCTGAGGGGAAACCGTATAGTGGGCTCAGGGGGATGGCTCAGCGCACAGAGGAGCTGGGTTATCACAGTATCTGGTTGAGTGATCATTTGCATGGGATGTATGAGAGTCAGGCTGCGCCTAGATTTGAGTGCTGGACACTGGGAACCGCCCTAGCCGGGGCGACGGAGAGGGTGAAGTTCGGTCAACTTACATTGGCTGTTCCCTTCAGGAACCCGGCGTTGACTGCGAAGATGGCTGCCTCCTTGGATAATATTACTGGTGGGAGGGTGATTCTCAGCATTGGGGCGGGTTGGCATGCGGATGAGTTCAAGGGGTATGGCTATGATTTTGGGTCATTGGGCAGCAGGAGTACGCGTCTTGAGGAGGCGGCGAGGATCATAAAGCTTCTCTGGAGTGAGGAGCATCCCAGCTATGAGGGAAAATATTACAGAATAGATGGTGCTTATTGCTGCCCCAAGCCGGTGCAGGACCCGTTGCCGTTGATGATCGCGGGAGGAGGGGTGAAGCGGACTCTCAGAACCGCGGCGCGGTACGCGGATATGACCAATTACTCGGCTTGGGTGGGGACACCTGAGAATTTCAGGGAGAAGACAGATGCTCTTCTAGGGCACTGTGAGGCGGTGGACCGGAACCCGGATGATATCACGAAGACGTGGGCTGCATTCGTATTCATAGATGAGTCCATGGAAAAGGCACAGGAGAAGGCGAGGAAGGCGTACCCAGACGCGGATTGGGCGAAGGAGGGAAAGGGGCTGCTGGGTACACCTGAATCCATCAGACAGGATGTTTACAGGTACAGGGATGCTGGTGTGGATATGGTTATTCTGAGTTTTCTCGGCGGGGAGTGGGAGAAGGAGATCACTCTCTTCAGGGAAGAGGTGGTCTCAAACCTCTAGCTATCGGTGGCTGGGTAATATTTCCTCGGCGAATCTCCTGATATCAGCTACGATGCTGTCCCGGGGGAAGGCGATGTTGCAGTATGTGCAGCCTTTTGATTCGGCGTCCTCGATGATCTTTTCGTATTTTTCGACGCTGTAGGGTTCTTCTGAGCCCATTATTCCGCCCATGAACTCGATCATGTGGGCTCTGCCTGCTTCCTCAGCTGCCTGCAGCACGGTTTCCTTCATCTCTTGGAATCTGTGCATCTGCCATGGTGGGATGAAGCAGATGTTTCCTTCTTTTCCTGTTAATCGTAGCATCCTGTCCCCTGAGCTGCCGAAGAGTATTTTGGGGTGGGGCTTCTGGGTGGGTTTGGGCATCAGCACGGCGTCCTTGATGTGGTAGTACTCTGATTCATGGGTCACCGATTCCTCGGTCCAGAGGCGTTTGATGATGCTCAGCGCTTCGATGGTCTTGTCCACCCTGCTCTTTGTGCCGAGCCACTCGCTGTATCCTTCAAACTCTACCCTGCTCCAGCCTGCTCCTGCGCCCAGTAGGACCCTTCCGCCTGAGAGTATGTCGAGGGTGGAGAGGCGTTTGGCTAGCATGCCCGGGTGTCTGAAGGGCAGCGGGGTGATGAGTGTTCCTAGGTGGATTTTCTCTGTTTTTGCCGCTAGGTATGTTAGGGTTGTCCATGTTTCTAGGGTGTGGTAGGGTCTTTGCATGCTGTGCCCTATTTCCTGTCCCCACATGTAGTGGTCGGGCATCAGTGCGCCGTGGATTCCCTGTTTATCTGCCTCGATGACCCCGTTTAGGATGGGGGTCATGTTGTCGTAGAGGTTTCCTAATCCCGTTAAAAAGAACTTCAAGGTAATCAAGGGGATAGGGGGAAGGGTTGCTTAAATTCAGTCCTTGTAGAGAACCAGTTCTATCTCTACTAGGATATCTGGGATTACCAAGTCACAGACGATGGTTGAACGCACAGGTTTGTTTACCGTAAAGTAGCCCCCGTAAACCTTGTTCATGGCGTCAAAGTCATCAGGGTTCTTTAGGAAAACCGTTGCTTTCACGGCGTCATCGAAGGTCACGCCTGCTACCTTGAGGGTTCTTTTGATCTTCTCCATGGTCTGTTTGGTCTGTGTTGTGATGTCGTTCAGATCGTTGCCATCGTCGTCGCTGATGCCGGTGTGACCCGAGATGTATACGAAGCCGCCGGCTTTTACTATGTTTGAGAATGGGAGTGTCTGGTTTTTTGATAGGGTTATGTGCTCTTTTGGCATGGGCTGTTTTGATGGGGTGGTGACTTTTATCGGGTTTGGTTCGATTAAGATATATCTTAAGATGTATCACTACTCTGCGTGGGGGAGCATGTGGTATAACGAATTACTTGTAGTTTTGATGGCTGTCGTTGTGATCTTGATGATCGTGATGGCGATCGTGGTTTCTAATCAGAGGAGAAGACCAAAGGTCGAGGAGAAGGTGGAGGAGAAAGCCGAGAAGATTTTTGTTGAGAAGGGGTTTGAGAACCATGTCTCTGAACCAGTCGAGGAGCCAGATATCGAGGAAGAGATGAACTACACGCCGGTTTACATTGAAGAGGAGGAAGAGCCTGAATCGGTTTACATCGTGGAGCCCGAGCCGATATTAGAGGCTGAGCAGGAGCCAATGCTTGAAGAGCCCACCGTTGAGCCTGAGCCTGTTCATGATGAGAGTGTTGAGATCACGCCAACTGAGCCCATAATAATGGAGTCGGAGTACGTTGAGCCTGTTTATGATAATATAGTTGATAGTGTGCCGGTTGAGCCTGAGCCCGTGGTTGATGAGCCAGAGTATGTTGAGCCAGTGTATGATAAGATCGTTGAGAGTGCCCCGATGGAGTTAGAGCCAGAGGCGGAGCCGGAGTATTATGATCCGGTCTCCTATTTCATCCCCGATGCCACTGAGATAGATGAGGATGTGGTGATCACGCCAAATCAGACCTTCTATGATCCTGTGCCCGAGGAGGCTGTGGTGAAGGCTAAGCCTGTGATCGCGGAGTCGCCTGCGCTGGAGGAGCGCAGGATCGATGATATTCCGGAGGTTGAGTTGTCTCCGCAGGAGCCTGATGTGGCTACGCCGATTCCTGAGGAGATTGAGCCTGATGTTGAGGAGGAGCCTGTTCCTGAGCCGGTGGTTAAGCCGAGGGCTAGGTCTAGGGGCAGGGTGAGGAAGCCTGTGATTGATGAGTCTGATCCTGATTTGAAGATTGACTTGGGTGTTGAGACTTGTCCTCATTGTGGGTCTAAGGTGCCTAATACTATCTACTGTATCTATTGTGGGAAATCACTTGACCCCACCAGAGTAGTAGAGCAGGAATAGGTTTCAACAGCTTACTCAAAGCTATTGAATGGTTTTAGCTTGACGAGGAATATCGCGCTGATTTATTAATCAAGCCCAGAGCCCATGATTAAAGAGTTAAATAATATAGCCCCCAGACTCTCCGACCCCACCCCATCCAGCAACAGCTACATAGACTCACAGCAAGTCAGAACCATCAGCTCAACGATAATTAGATAGATGGGACGGGATCGGATAGTGTTTGTGATATATTAGTTGGAATAATTTATAAATTAAATTAAATGTTTGATTATTTATGTCGGTAAGAGGGTATTTTGATAGAAGAGATGCTATACCAGGATTCACATTTATTTTAGTAATATTATTGTTAAATTTTCATCCGATTTATTTGTTTTTAAAATCTGAAGCTAATTTCCCTTTTGGTGCTCTTTTGGGTTTTTTTACATTGTTTAGCGGTTCGGCAATTGGTTTTATTGTGTCACAATTTTGGTGGTGGTGTTTTCAAGCAAATAATGCTCAATATCAGTTTAAAAAATGTGATTATTCTCCAGTTCAAAAATTAATAAATAAATATGGACTAAAGGATGATGGCACCAAAAAAACAATCCAGAATATATTATCTGTTTATGGTTATGTCACACATTATGAAGGATCAAGGAAGAAAGGTGCTTATGCCAAGATATTTGATTATACAACACGAAGATGGGATTTATATCATTTATTATCTTCAACAGTAGTATCCATCATTATGGCTTTTATTGTCACATTTATCGTAAGGCTTGTTTATGTTCTAGCATGGTTGAAATGTTTTGAGTTATCATTTTATAAGATTCATATAGAAAATTATTTGTTTGGGTCTACAATTGAATTCTTTTCACTTATTTTTATAATTTGTTTCCTATTTTTATTGATCTATGGTACTCTATTTTCTATGAAATGGGTGCTAGGACAGTATAACCGAGTTTCTTATGCTTTGATTCAGAATTCAAAATTAACTCCTGAGAACGTTAGAGACGTTTTTCCAAGTGATTTTTTTGATAATTCATCAGAACCTGCTTGTTAATTTTTTTTATAATAATATAGGCAACATCTTGTCGAGGTGGCTAATTTAGTTTTATCAATGTACCCTGAGAATATCATTTTATTAATAATATTTTCTGAAGGCATTATATCTTTTAGATCATTAAATTCCCAGCCATCCTGAAATTCATTTTTTTCTACAACAGTATGTCTCTCTTTTAAAGTCTTTTTTCTTGATATC
>CAYUTB010000075.1:0-12089 GCA_964447425.1 uncultured Candidatus Bathyarchaeia archaeon | reverse complement strand
CCCGATCAACAGGGTATCCAAGTCCCTGTAACGCGTTAGCTGTGGTGTCCCCTTCGGGGTCGCTGTAGCCTTTTTTTAATGTCACATATACAAACGCTTTGAACTTCATATTTATCACGGAGTGTGGTTATCCACGGTTGATGTTTAATGAATGTGTAAATCTATTAAGCTTTTTCAAATAAATTTTGCTTATTTGTTAAATATTTCATTGTTATGTAAAACTAGATTTTAAGAAATATGAAAAGAATAAAAGGGGAACCGCCGATCCAGGCGCGGTTTTCTTAACCGCTAAGTAGGATGGCGATGATTAGACCGTAAATTGCCAAACCTTCACCTAGAGCGATGAACAGGAGTGACCAGATAGATAGTTCTGGTCTCTCGATGAGCATATCCGCTCCAGCTTTAGCAGCAACCATAATACATAGAGCCGAAGCGAAAGCGGCTCCGATCATGGTTAGTGAACTGGTCAGCAAAGGCCATGCAGATTCAGGAATCATACCACCTTCACCTCCTCCAAAGATTAAGACGATCATTAACAAAATACTCACGATGATCGTAAAGCCACCGAAAGCAGTCAGACCTGCTCCCCATGGTGTGCTCTTGCCTTCCATGTCAGCAGAAGCGTTGATCATGCCACCCTGCGCCATCGCATACGCTCCGGCTAGAAGGGTGATTGCCACAGCAAGTGTCGCATATTCCAACATTCTTAGACATCTCCAGCTTCGATCAAAGTGAGATTACTTGACATCATTGTCATTTCTCACCTTTTTCTCTCCCTAAGTCATTCTGTGAACATATATATCTTTTCTAGGGAAAAGACAGAAAATAAGAAATAAAATATAGAGTAATTACTCTGAAAGGGGCTTGGGAGTTGGAATCCGGAAGGGCTGGAAGCGCATGCCCTCCCCATGGAAGAACTTGCCCATGAATTCATAGTAGAGCAACCTGATGCTCTGTACGCTGCTAGAGACGAACTCGAAAGTCAGCGCAATTACATTCATGATGATCATTCCGACAATAGGATTATTGATAGCTTGCCCCATGGACTCACCTGCGCCTGATAGACTAACGTGAGCGATTGCGAAAGCCGCAACCCTGAGGAAGCTGAACATGTTTGCCAGTCCCTCTACGAAGGTCATGAGCAAGCCACCGATTCCCTCACCGATAGTTTCCATACCACCGATTCCGTGTCCATGCATTAAGCTGTGAAGTATAGGCTCTATGAAGCTGAGTCCCATACCAAGCATCATTATCTTGAATGGAAATCCTGCGACTACCAACATGATATCGAGTCCTTCTGTGAACATTGTTGCTGCGCTCAGGTATAGTCCAGTAACGTATAGACCCATTCCAAAGCCATGTTCTCCGATCATTCCAGCGTAGTTGCCTGCCTTGAAGGAGTTATATGCCCCCAGTAGTGCTCCGAAGACCAGCTCTAGGGCACCTACCATGAAGATGAGGTTCATCAATTCGCCTGTCTGCTTCATTGGGTTTGGCATGATTGGGTAGTGGAATGGTAGCTCGAAGTGTGTCGCGTGCATCCAGTTGCTTATTGCGTGTTCGTATAGGAATATGGAGTCGTACATGAAGCCGAATACGATGGCTGCGATACCCATTGGGACAAACATCGCGAAAAGATACTTCATCATACCTTTCTTGAACTTGCCATTGAACAACAGACCGAGGGTGAGGAAAACCAGACCCTGACCGATGTCTCCAAACATCAAACCAAACTGGAAACAGAATACAAGCACCGATATATATCCTGGGTTCAACTCATCCGCAGACGGCCAGCCCCTGAGTCTTGTGAGGATCCAGAGTGGCTGTAGCTTATCGGATTTGAAATCCTTCTCTGGCGTAGGTGCATGGTGATCAGTCTCATCGAGGTCTGAAGTCTCGACGTATATTCTTTCACCTATCTGTTTCTCAACTTCTTCGATTGCATCTCGGAGAATCTTAATCTTGTTGTCAGGCGTATATCCCTGTATAACACTGATTACCTTGCCTCTTAATACTGGGACATTCTTTCTTGAATAAATCCACAGGACATATCCATAGTATGCAATAATACCATAGGATTCTTTCTGCTCTCCCTGAAGTTTCTCAAGATGTTCGGCATGGGTTTTATCATTAACCTTGATCTTTGCATCGTACTCTTCTTTCAGATCAGTGACACATTTCTCGTGCTCCTGTTCCAGAGCTTCGATCTTTTTCCTGAGTTCAGACTCTTCTAATGTCTCATTCTCTGGAGGTATGGCCTCTTTTTCAAGCTCCGCGAGTTTCGCTTCATACCTCTTGATGGCTTCCTTTCTTTTGCTCTCATCTAGCACCAATAAGACATCTGCAGAATCAAGAACATCAAAAATGTCTTTAATATCATAAACAAGGAACAAAGCGTCTATCCATTTCTTGCTCGCTTCATCACCGAAAACGAATAGAAGACTCTCGTCATTTGATAACTTTGATACCTTTGAATATGTACCAGGATTCCTTGTGAGATATTCATTCATCTGGGAAAGGAAATCAGTCTTTACGATGCCAACAGCAAAGCAGTTTTTCAGTTCATCAGGCTCAAGAGCAGTAATTGAGTCTAACCTAGTCTTTAACTTGAGACGTTCCTGGTACTGCGCAACTTTTTCTGCATCAATACTCTGAAGCTGCTCAAGGAATAGAGACTTTGCTGCTTTAAGATCCTCGTCCTCTACCTCAAGCTTTGATTGTAACTCAGAGATTAGCTTGTTGTTTTGATTGTGAACATCTTCTTGACTAGCTTTGATTTTACTGAGGAGACTCTCCGCCTCTTTTATTAGCGAGTCTACCTTGAGTTCAGGCTCTTGGGAAAAAGCTCTAAGTTCTATAGGGTTAGGAGTCACTCGTGCAACTTTCGTAATATCAAGGCCAAGAGGCTCAAGCAAATGTGTCCGGACTCGTTGGTAGAGTTCCTCATAATCCACCTTCTGTTCTAGAGGAGCCTCAAGTCCCTCGAATTCGGAGCCAGTAACGTGTTTTAGCTGAGTTACCTGTGTTCGTCCGAGTGATTCAAGGACCAGACCCTCATACTCGGGTGGAGTAAGGATGGTGACCTTTTTCATCAAAGTGATTCACCTAATAGGTTTGCTTTTTGATAAAAAGGTTTCCGAATAAAATGGTTCAAAGAAACAGTGTTATTAAGGTTTTAGAAGGGATTTAAAAGAGGATAGTGAGGCAAACTGCACCGCTTTTATCAGATCTGTCTCTGAGACCAGCCCAACGGGTTTGCCCTTATCGGTTACGACTAGTCTGCTGATTTTCCTACTCCGTATTTCTCGAATCGCGTCAAGTATCGGTTTTTCCTGAGGGATCGTGATTAATGGCGTGGACATTATACTCCGTATCTCAGTTGTTTTAGGGTCTTTATCAGCCACAATAACTCTACTAAGCAGATCACTTTTTGTCACAATTCCCACAGGCACTTCATTTTCTGTGATGATTATGCAGCCTATCTTATTCACGAGCATTCTCTCAGCAGCCTGAGATACAGTAGCCCTTCCTTCTATCGAGATTATTTTATTAGCGATATCTTCAACGTGGGACGGAAACTTTTCCATGCTCATCCCTTCACTGGATCAAACTTGGCTTGTATAAGGGTCGTAGTGGCTTCAATACCCTCAAGATGCCTTAGCTTGTGGAAAATGAACTCATCTAGATCGTCCATTGTGGCTTCTTCGATCTTGACGATCATATCATATTCACCGTAAGTTGTTATTACCTCTTTTACCTCAGGGAATGCCTTTACCTTATTGAATATGTCTCGATCCTTGGATGGCTGTACTCGCACTAGGGTATAACTTACTACCATTTACTTCACTATCCTAGATTATAGAAAAGAAGATGTAAATAGGTTTATAGGTTCTTCACGGCTACAGCGATTTCCTGAAGCCCCAGATCATCCAAGATTTTTACAGTAACTGAGCTATCAACATCTGACGCTGCCTGAATTAATGTATCAAGCCCGGCAGGCGTCGCTAGCTGGTCCTGTCTCCAGAGATAGATAATTCTCTTTGTCATCTCTGATGAAACTGCATCTTTGTCATCTGAATCGAGGATTACGGATACCAGTTTATCGGATAGATTCTTGTAAAGGGATACTGGGATTTTTTCAATCATGCTTTCCATTCTTGGTCAAACTCATATTCACAGTTGATTGATATAGACTGTGGTATTGGATAATCGGATTTTTTCCTAATTTTTTTTCAGGTTTCTTCAATTAGAGATGCTGTTTTCTATAGTTTTTTTAATCAAATTATAACCTATTTACGCAAATATATTAAATTTGAAAAAATTTTACATATCAATTGATATAAACATGTAGATTTGTACTCGTCCCGAAAAACTCTTCAAAATATATGTGGAAACGCTAAGAAATATTATGGAAATCATTAATTAAACTGTGGAAACCTAAAGCCTTAAAGACTCTACATATATAATACTGGACTGAGTTAACATATGTCACTAGACATACTTGACCTGAAAATAATCAAGTGCCTCAATGATGACGGCAGATGCACTTATCGGGCAATGGCCGAAGAAGCCGGTGTAAGTGAAGCAACCGTAAAAAACAGAATTGATAAACTCATGGAAGAGGGGGTCATAAAGAAATTCACGGTTATAATGGATTATCACAAGCTAGGGCGGGCGATCAAGGCATTCATCGGCTTGAAGGTGCAGCCCGCTAAACTACAAGAAATAGTACAGGTCATAGAGAAAAACCCAGACGTTCATGTACTCTATCGAACAAGTGGAGACGTAGACTTGCTTATAGAGGTCATATTTGAGCAGATGGAAGATCTGAACGGTTTCCTTGAGAAGGAACTAGCGTTAGAAGGCATTCTTGGCACTGTAGTCACGATAGTTATCGGACCATACAAAAGGTGTCCATGGACTGGTCTATAGCCAGGAATCTTCTTTTTCTTTTGTTACACGGAAAATTGTTATATTCTGAATGTTTGTGTGATGCTCCTCAAGTTGCACTTTAAACATTGACTCAAGATAGCCCCTGAGATATTCGGGGGGGACAGCGCTGTTTTCTATCATGATCTCATCCTCGATGCGCTCAAATTTACCCCAGCCCAGATTCTCTAATTCCTTCAAGACCAGAGGCCAGTTTGCTTTCTTTGTTAAGTTGAGATCCCTAAACTCAGGCTTCAATACCTTTCGTTTTATAGCGGTCATGCTGCCAGCGCGGTATATTTCGTATTCTGTTAAGGATTCAAAGAGATCAAGGAGCATTCCACGGTCCATCACTATGACCCGGTTTTCACCTATGCGGTAGATATCTGGAAGCCAGTCATGCATCGAGAGTTTTTTAAAGAGTATTAGGGCATGCGTTAGCGCCTGATCTTTGTTTTTAATATATCGAGTGCGTTCTAGAAATTCAAGATAGTTATAAAGGTCATCATCAACTTGGACCTTGATCTCTTTCATGCGCCCTCGAATGAGCTAACACGAACTATTTGATAAATCCTACTAAACAGAAAAAGTAAAACAATTATCGATCATTATTCTTTTCATCAGTCCGGTTCATTTTTTCGATATCGAATATTCTCTCTTCCTCAGGAATTAGTTGAGTGTTTTTCTCTACGCCTATACCCTCTATCTCTCCTACGTTTTCTATAACAACATCCCCTCCAATTGCTTCGTCCTGTTCTGTTTTCTTTTTAGCCAAAGACTCCACACGCTTCATAAAAAAGAACATCATAATAATATACTGAACAGCGATGAAAAGTATTACACCTAGAACAACAATAGCGTTGTCGGGACGCTTGTAGAGAATCAGTATAACGGCAATAATCATACCGATGACCGGTACACCCAGCAACACCATTACTAAAGATCTATTTGCGTCGAGAACCTGCGCGAGGCTGGGTTTTTCTTTATTCAAATCTGTCTTGCTTAGACTACTTGGGATAGGAAAAAAAGGTTATTATTTTTTAATTAGACGGACTTTCTTGGGCTGAACATATATCAAAACACGCTTATCGTCCTTTGATGGGGGGAACCAGAATCGGTCCTTCTGTGAGGGATGCCAATAGAGCCACCACCACTCCCACTTCTCCTCGACCTCACTCTGGTCAGCGAAAGAAGCCTCTCCCTCAATCTCAAAGAATTCCTTGCGGTTAACTGAAGGAAAAGTTATGAGTATCTTGGGGTTAGCAATTATGTCTTTAACCTTCTTTGTGTCTTTCTCGGTGGGGAACCAGAACTTCACAAAAGGACTGTCGTTATAGTTAGTCATTTGCCGTGTGTTTTCTTTGTCCCCACTGAATGTTGTCATGAAGACCACCTTGGCTTTTTTGAAAGCCTCTTCTAGACCTGGTAAATGTTCCATAACATCAACTCGTAATAGTATATTGGGAATTGCATAATAATAAAGTTGAGACTAATCTACTATAGGGAGGACTTTGTCTTTCAATAAGTCAATGAGTTCCACGGTTTTTTCAAGCCCACGTAGTCTATTTCTAAGAGTAACCTCAGTAGTCCCAGCTGCGTCGGCGACGTGTTTCTGAATACGCTTATCATCATTCTTAATGCAAGCCATGTACAAAGCTGCTGCCGCCAAGCCTCTTGGGTCTTTGCCGCTAAGCCCATTTCTCCTCTTCGCCCTCATAAGTATCTGAACCGCTAATTGCTCAGTATCACGCCGCAGATTCAGTTTACTCGCTATACTTGGAATGAACTTCATTGGATCATCAATAGGCATCCTCATCCCCATCTCTCTGAGAAGTAGTCGATAGGTTCGTGCTATCTCTCCATGTTCACGAGTAGATAGCTTTGATATATCTCTGAGAGGTCTTGGTAGATTATTCAGTCTACAGGAGGCGTAGATAGTAGCTGCTACGAAGGCATCGATACTTCTTCCTCGTATCAAATCCATTTTAAGGGCTTTTCTGTACAGTAACGCTGATTGTTCCTTAACGTTTTGAGGAATATGTAAAGCCGTTGTCAGTCTGTCCAGCTCAGCCATGGCGATGCTTAGGTTTCTTCTCCAAGTCTCATCGAATTTGCTCCGGTTATCATATCTGCGGAGCCTATCCATCTTTATTCGGGTCTCGTCCTTGAGAGGGTTCCCATATGCGTCTCGGCTGCCTTTAAACACGGTTGATAACCCTTTGTCATACAGTGAATAGCTCATCCCTAGACCTGTTCTCTGTCTGCTATCTTTTTCGCCCGGCGTGAAGGCGCGCCACTCTGGACCCATGTCTACGAGCTCTTCATCGATCACTAGTCCGCATTGACTGCAAACTGTTTCACCGTTTTCTAGATCGCTGATTAGTTTTGTACCACCACATCTTGGGCATCGTGAGTTGTTTTCTTTCGACAGCTTGTCCACCGGATTTGATTTATTTATACCAGAATGAGTATGGATAATTTACCCATACGTAAATTATAAATATGGTGGTTTTTATTTAAGGATTTCGAGGAGTAACCCAATGCCAAAGCCCAGAGGAACATGCGGAGCAACTAAAATGAAAATCCTAGCCGTAATATACAGTCACGAGCAGTTCGGGAAAGAATCCTACGGGTATAATATCTGGCAATGCCTCAAAGAGCATTTTTACACCTATATGAATGAAAACGATATCAGGAATGTCTACCACCACCTAAATGATCTCTGTAGTATGGGCTATATCAAGAAATGCCCAGAGAGCAGTGACGATGTAAAGCAGTGCTACAGAATTACGCAATCAGGAATCAACATCGAGGTAAAGTACCAGCGCTTTATCGAGATATTGAAAGACTGCAATCTATTCCAGTAAAACCCGGATTTTTACATGTTCGCCTTCAGAGTATTGCGAATCATTTGGAAGATGAATATTCTCTGTTATCCTTAGAACCAGTTCACCTTCAGCATAGACTATATTGGCTGATACAACAGTTGAATTACCATAATGGTCTCTAAAATCAAGCCAAGCTTTCTGTATCATATCAAAATCATCGATGAAATGCGCCCCAAGCTCTGTAATATGAGAGCTACCGCCACCCCGTCTTCCACCTTTTGACGCTTCAATCAGGGGAGCCCCGAGTTTTTCCTCTGCTTTCTTGATTAAACCCCAAGCGTAACGGTAACTCATATCTAATGATTGGCTTGCTTCCTTGAGGGTTCCCTTTTCTTTGATAGCTTTTAATAGACTATAAACGCCTGGTCCGAAAACATATCCCTCGTCTGTTTCGAGCCATATCTTGGAGGCTGGTCTCGGTATACTCATGACGATTTTAAATGGGTGGAGGGAGGTTTTAACGCTAACTGTGAATTGGACGATTCTTGTTCCATGTCATACCTACATTTTCTATATAAAACCAAGACACATGGTGAATCCAAAGGTTACGGTGACACATAGTATGATAAATAAACTAGGAAATCGTCGCGGTATGACAGGTCTCGAAACAGCAATAATTCTAGTTGCTTTCGTAATCACCGCAGCTGCATTCGCGTTCGTCATCCTGAACATGGGATTCATCACAGCAGAAAAAGCTCAATCAGTAATATCAACTGGAATGAGCGAGGCAACCTCATCGCTACTAGTAGACAGCGGAGTTGTCGCAAACTTTGTCAACACTACCGGTGTACAGAGTGACATCTGCATGACCAAGCTCACATTTTACATAAAACTCAGCCAAGGACACAGCCCCATCGATGTTGATGATAGCAGACTCGTTGCGACATTCACAAATGAGAGACATCATGGTGAGCTATACGATGTTAACGGTACGATAATGACCATGACTTGTATCACCGGTGACGGAGACTCATTGCTTGAGGTCGGCGAGAAGTACAGGGTTGACATTGACTTCACGGAGATCCCGAATGACGGGGTTGACCCACCAGTAGTGAATAGAAGTGATCTATATAGCCACCCATATGAGACATTCAGGGTTGAGTTACGTCCAAGCGAAGGCGCGGTGCTGACCATTAACAGAGAGATTCCAGCTGTATACGTCGCGGTAATGACCCTCGACTAATCATCTTTTTTACTTATTTCAGCAGGTCTTTTATTTCTACACGTCGAAAATGACTGCATGTTCAAGAATGATGCTCTATTAGGCGTAAGGGTGCTGGATATGAGCCGGGTTCTAGCCGGCCCCTTCACAGGGATGTTGCTGGCGGATATGGGGGCAGATGTAATCAAGTTAGAAATCCCCGGAAAAGGGGATGATAGCAGACAGTTTCCTCCATTCAAAGAAGATGAATCCATGTATTACGTGAATCTCAACAGGGGGAAGAAGAGCATCACACTCAACCTAAAGACCGAGGAGGGAAAAAACATCTTCAAAGAGCTC
Source organism: uncultured Candidatus Bathyarchaeia archaeon (assembly GCA_964447425.1). Lineage (GTDB taxonomy): Archaea > Thermoproteota > Bathyarchaeia > TCS64 > TCS64 > RBG-16-57-9. Next base: position 2,771 of record CAYUTB010000075.1, on the reverse strand, counting down.
GTAAAAAAGAGTGATGTACTCCTAGAGAACTTCAGGCCAGGCACCATGGAGAAGCTGGGGCTCGGGTATGAGGATTTGAGGAAAATAAACCCGGAGCTGGTCTACGCGGCTATCTCAGGCTTCGGGCAGACCGGACCATACAAGCTGAGACCGGGTTATGATATAATAGGTCAAGCCATGGGGGGCTTGCTTAGTATCACGGGTTGGCCAGATGGGCCACCTACTAGGTCCGGGACGGCTATTGGTGATATTCTCAGTAGTCTATTCTGCGCAGTGGGTATTCTGGGGGCTTTGAATGTCAGGGAGCGGACTGGATTGGGTCAGATGGTGGATGTCAGTCTCGTGGACAGTGTCTTCGCTGCGTTGGAGAACATACCACAGGTCTACTATGTTGAGGGGCATGTGCCAGAACGTATCGGTAACCGTTATGAGTTCATCTATCCATATGATACCTTTGAGGTAACGGATGGCTGGGTGGTAATAGGCATAGCTAATGATAGCCTATGGACAAGGTTCCTTGAGGCTACGGGGTTAGAACTGGCGGATGATCCTAGGTTCAAGTCAAACCCCTTGAGAGTGAAAAATCATGCACCTCTCAGAGAGAAGATAGTGGAGTGGAGCAGAGGTAAGACAAAGAACGAGATCGTCAATTTGCTGATTGAGGCAGGTGTGCCCAGTTGCCCAATATATGACATCAAGGAAGCCTCTGAGGACCCGCATATCGCGGGGGCTAGAAAGATGGTGATAAAAATTGAGCAGCCGGGACTTGGCAGCGTTAAGGTTCAGGGAAACCCCATCAAGATGTCCATGACTGACCCCCAGCCCAGAGGACCCGCTCCGAGCCTAGGAGGAAACACATACGATGTTCTCCACGAGCTGCTTAATGTATCTGAGAGAATGTTCAAGGAACTCAAAGAGAAGGGCATAGTCTAATGTATACATCCAAGAGCAAAGAGAAGATAGAGCAAATGAACACGATCACCTCAGAAGCTAGATCATGTCTTGCATGTGACCTCGGGGAGCATCGGAAGAAAGTGGTAGTGGGCTCAGGTAGCCTAGACGCAGAGATAGTCTTGGTGGGCGAGGCTCCCGGCAGGAAAGAGGATGAGTCGGGGCTGCCTTTTGTGGGTTCTGCGGGGAAGCTCTTGGATAATCTACTGGGGTCAGCTGGGCTCAGCAGGGATGAGATATTCATAGGTAATATTCTCAAGTGTAGGCCGCCGGGGAATCGCAGGCCAAAGAAGTCTGAGGTGGATTCCTGTGAGGGGTATCTGATGCGTCAACTGGAGATCATCAGACCCAAGGTGGTTGCTCCGATGGGTAACAGTGCTTTATCTTATTTTCAGTCACGTTACGGATTAGGTGAAGAGGTTATCGGTGACGCCCATGGCAGAGTCTATGAGGTTATGGCTTCATGGGGTCCAGTAAAACTGGTTCCGATGTATCATCCTGCTGCTGCTATTTACAGGCGGCATCTTTTGGGTGAGCTTGAAGAAGATATGAAGAAACTGACTGGTCTCTGATTACATCTGTTCGGGGGCGTCTATGCCCAAGACAGATAGAGTGTTTCGCAGGGTTATCCGGGTCGCCTCAACTACACTTAGCCTAGCGCCCATCAATCCAGTTGTTTCTGCTTTCAGAACGCTCTGGGTGGCGTAGAAGCTGTTGAATTTGTCGGCTAGGTTGTTCGCGTATGCTGTTAGGTTGGCGGGTTGGAGTTCTTCTGCGGCTCGTTCGAAGGTCTCTGGGAACTGGGCGATTAGGTTGATGAGTTCTCTTTCTTTTGTGGCATCGAGTGCAGTGTAGTCTGGTTCTGGTGTTTTTTCTGCGCGTTTTAATATGTTGCATGTTCGGGCGTGGCTGTACTGGATGAATGGCGCGCTGTTGGTCTCGAAGTTTAGCGCTTTCTTCCAGTCGAATATCACTTGTTTCATTGGGTCCACGCTGAGTAATGTGTATTTGACTGCGCCGTGTCCAACCATCTCGGCTATGTCGGCTTTCTTTGCCTCAGGTAGATCTGGGTTTCGCTGTTCTACCTCTTCGCGGGCTAGTTCTACTGCTCGTTCCAGTACCTCGTTTAGGGTTACGTATCTTCCTAGCCTGCCGCTCATCTTTACGCCGGGGAGTTTGACGAACTCGTAGCTGTAGTGGAGCTGGTTGTCGCCCATCTTGATGTCGCCTATGGCTGCGAGGGCGATCCTGAGTTGTAGTTGGGCTAGTGTCTGCTCCATTCCGATGACGTTGATGACGCGTTCTGCTTTGCTGAATTTGTAGATGCTGTACGCCATGTCTCGGAGGGTGTAGAGGGTTGTGCCGTCGCTTCTGACGAGTACGAGTCTGGGTATCTCGTGGTCGGGGTGGAGGCCCCAGCGGTCTTTGAGTTTTAGGTCTCGGGCGATCCAGTCGCAGTCCAGTATCTGTGCCCCCATGTCTTTGATGACGTATCCTGATTCCTTGAGTTTCTCCAGTACGTCTTCTGCTGCGTTTGCCCAGACGAGGTCTGATTCGAAGTCGAAGCTGTCGAATGAGATGCCAAGCATGCCTAGGCTGTCCTGGAATCCGTCGAGGCAGTACTGGATTACTGTTCTGACTTCATTGACTGTGGCTGGGTCATGGTTTTCGTATCTTGTGTTGAGTGCGACTATCTCGGCTTTCGGGTCAGCTATAGCGGGGATCTTCTCCGCCATCGTGTTGTAGATGTCGGGGTATCTTTCTTTGAGCATCTCGGCTGCTTTCATGTATTCGTCGATCTGTTCTTGGGCTTCTGATGC
>CAYUTB010000074.1:0-12131 GCA_964447425.1 uncultured Candidatus Bathyarchaeia archaeon | reverse complement strand
ATGTCAGACCATGATATTTTGATCAAGAACGCTTTCATCGTCGACGGAACAGGTTCAGCGCCCATTAAAGGCGAGATAGCCATCGATGGCGAACGGATCACTGGGATAGGGAAGAACCTTGGAACCGGGGAAAAGATCATCAACGCCAGGGGTAAGATTGTGTGCCCCGGGTTTATTGATGTACATAACCACGGCGACCTCAGCATCCTGTATTATCCCAAGGCAGAGGGGTACCTGAAGCAGGGGATCACCACATTCATCGGCGGTCAGTGTGGCAGCAGCCCCGCCCCAATCGGTGAATACGTTGCAGAAGGCGCGGTGCTCTATGACTTGGTTCATGAATTGAACCCAGCCATGTATTATCCAAGCGAGTTGATAAGACGAGAGGAATTTAACCCAAAGCACAGGGAACTCGTGGGATGGGAGATAGACTGGAAGACCATGGGGGATTTCCTGAAGAAGGTTGAATCCTTCGGGATCAGCCCAAACATGGTCCCGATGGTGGGGCATGGCCCCATCAGGATAATGGCTATGGGACCTGATTTTGAGCGCAAGGCTACCCCTGAGGAGGTTGAAGCCATGAAACCTCACCTGAGGCAGGCTATGGAAGATGGGTGCAGGGGCTTCAGCGTGGGGCGTGACTATGACCCAGGGTACTGGGCGGATAAGGAGGAGTTAATCGAGCTGACAAAGATAGTCGCAGAGTACAAGGGCGTCTATCAGAGTCACAGCCTCAGAACTGGGCTGAGGAAAGCCAAGAGACCCGGTGAGGCTGCGCCACCAAAGATCAACGGCATACTGGAGGCTATTGATGTGGGTAGGCAGGCTGGTGTAGCTGTTGAGATCAGTCACCTTGGTTCACTCTATGATGTTTACCCGGGTGGAAGCGGGTTGCTGGATGAGGCGGCGGCTAAGGCTACGTTGAAGGTGGTGGATGATGCTATCGATGAGGGGCTGGATGTCAGCTTTGATGTTATCCCCAACACGGGTGGATACGGGCTCTACAGTTCTACTCACCTTGTTGGTTTCCTCCTCCCATGGCTCAGGGTCGCAGGTGGAAGAGAGCAACTCGCAAGGGCTCTCAAGATGAGGGATTTCAGGGAAGAGATCAAGGCATCGATCATGTCTGGTAAATGGTATGGTTTGAACCCAAACATCAGCGCGGGGTGGGCACGTATGAATAAGATAACGGAATCCAAGAACAGCGAATATCTCGGTAAGACGGTTGCGGAGATAGCTGGGATTAGAAAGACTGAGCACCTTGAGGCATTATTCGATGTAATACAGGAGGACCCGTATACAAGGATCGCTGGGATGAGTTTCTCCAGCCCATCAAAGGCTTTGTTCTATAAGCACAGGGCTATGATGGCTGGGATAGATACTCTAGCCTTAGACACAGCGTGGAAACCCGAGTCTGCTCCATGGTATCTTCCAAGCCAGAACAGCTTCAACGGCTTCGCAGCGTACTTCGAGGACGTTGTCAGGGAGGAGAAGATACTCAGCGTTGAGCAGGCGGTGCACCATGTCACCGGGTTACCAGCGAAGAAGTTCAAGCTAACCGATAGGGGTGTTCTGAGGGAGGGAGCGTACGCGGATATCGTGGTAATGGATATTGACAGGGTCAAGGATATGTCCACGCCGCTGAATCCCAGTGTCTACCCTGATGGGATAGATCATGTGCTGGTGAATGGGGTTCATGTAGTGAAAAACATGACCCACACAGGGATGAAGCCCGGAAAGGTGCTCTACAGAGAGTAACCATCCACCCTTTTTTCGCTATACTTAAACAAACCAAATCGAGTTTTCTTTCATGCTCGATGGGGCTAAGAGACGGATTCAGGAGACGTACAGACAGACCGCTAAAATCTATGATATTGGGGTCAGTGAGAGGCTCGGAGACTCAAAGTGGGGCATAGAGTCTCTAACACGTTTGCTACTTAGGGACATCGAGTTTCAGGAGAATCCCGTTGTGCTTGACCTCGCATGCGGTACGGGGCTCAGTACGTTTCAACTCATAGAGTGGCTTCACGGTGAAGGCGTTTTTCATGGCGTCGACCTGAGCCCAGAGATGATTACGAGGGCAGGGGAAAACGCTGAGAAACTGGGGTATGAGATCGATTTCAGGGTTGGCGACGCGGAGAAGTTGGAGTATCCTGATGACAGTTTTGATGTGGTTATCTCGAATATGTCGTTCCAGATGTTTCCGCATAAACTGCAAGCCCTCAAAGAGATTTACCGGGTTCTGAGACCCGGGGGCGTAGTTGGTCTTCTCTTTGGGGCAGGGGATCATCTGCATGAGTTAGTTCTTCTCTGCAGGGAGGTCGCTGTTTCTCATCCAGAGCTGACTGATTTCAATCAATCTGTTTCTGATATCGATTGGATGCACATTGACATAGATGAGACGCAGAGGCTTTTCTATGAGGCTGGGCTTCGACGCCCACAGATCCACGGCTATCATAGAGTGATGCATGTTAATCCTAGGCGTTTCTGGGAGAGTAACCCGTATCCGGCTATATGGAAAACCCACATCCCATTGGATACTCGGGATAGGGTTGAGTCCGAGATAGTTGGTTTGATGGAGACAAGATCAGGGGACAGGGGTTTCAGGTTGAACTGGTACACGATTCAAGCATATGGTGTGAAGCCCCGGTAAACTGCTTGGCCCGATCCAAATTCTCATTCGCTTTTTATCTCATCTTTCACATACCCATTATATGATTCAATCTGATTCACATGGATTGATAGAGAGATACAGTGAATCCATCGACTGTTTAATGGCTGGGACATGGGGGTTCACCGAGTTTAGAGAGTTGCCATTGATCGGTGAATGGGCTACAGCTATACAGTCAGTGCCAATAGCGGTGCATGTCTGCCTTGAACATGAATGCGCGGTCAAGCTCAAACAGGCGCTGTGGGGGCTATCACCCCTCTCACCCACCATAGTCAGGGATGGGCATATCGATGTAGGCGTTCTCGGTCAGGAGCTCATGGGGTTAACGGGGGAGTCGGCTTTCGCAGCCATCGCAGGGGGTATTGGGTTGCAAGTGAATCAATTCGCCTCACTATTGGGCTCCATAGCGTTGTATCTGAGTGTAAACTCGACAATCGTCGCTACGCAGATCGAGTTATTCGAGAAGGGCGATGGCGTCTGTCTTCATAAGGGACCGCTCCCGTGGCCTTTCCCTGTGAAGGTTGGCCCGTTTCTCGTGGATATACCTGTTATCGTGAGTCCTAGGGTAAATTTAGCGAAATAGTGGATATTCTAGCGTCAATTATAGAACGTTTGATAAATAGGTGCGTTCTCTAACGGTTTGGAGTCTATATGGCGAAACAGGAACAGAGTCCTCAAAATTTTGTACAATTCATAGGCATGATAATTAAAGCCTACATAACGGGCATTCCCAGCATAATCAAGGGTATGATCATATCGATCATCATATCCGCTGTGGTCGCAAACGCGATTCACTTCTACTTAATGGGTTGGGTGAACGATGGTTGGAACTATGGTGGAAACCCGGCGCTTGATGCGTTAATCTTCATCTCAGGGCAGGAGACGAGCCCCAAGGTGATGTTGTTCTACTTCATGATAACCTACCTGTTCTGGTGGGTAATCGGTATGTTCCGCAGCAAGGGCATAGGGAAGACCATCAAACTAATCGTCACTACGCCTGTATGGATTATCAAGAGCCTCACATCGATAGGGATCGCGGTATTACCCATGATTATGGGGGGCTTGGCTGTCAGCTTTTTGCTGGGTTTGACGTTTTTAACGCAAGCTACGGCGCTGACCATGCTACTGATGATGGTCACTGTGCTGATCTCTCAGAAGGAGAGCCTGATAATCATGGGTCTTCAGCTGGGGTTCAAAGATGTGTCGGGTCTTGTAAACAGAGGACAACCCGCCAAGCTCCCACCAGCAACGATGCCCGCGGCTGCAATTATAGGAGCAGGTATCGGTTTTGGTTATTTGTCATTCTTCAAAACAGATCAGATGACGATGGGAGCCGTTGCTCTTGTATCCATCGCGGGTCTGGTATTCATGTTCATTAGAAGCAGAAAAGGTCAGACCGCTGCTGTTTTTGTTACTCTGTTATTCCTTGTTTCGGCTTTCGCGTTATTGACCCCAAGTGTTCTTGCTGATGATGGCGGGATACCTGAGACCGGTGGATGGGGCAACATTACAAACAACCCCTGGTTAATCAAGGAGTTAATCAGAAGAGGATACCCGGCATCAGGTGCAGCGGTAATAGCTGCTGCGTTGATATCCGGGTTATTCTCCCCGCCTGTCTTAAGTAAGGTTAAGCCGCTCGACGACAAGTATGTTCAAAAAGACTGGAGCGGAATCACAGCAGGGAATAAGATTGACGCCCCCACCCGATGGATCGAGGACCCTCACGGTGGCTGGGAGACCCCCGATGGGAAGAAGTGGAGAAAGGAGCAGGGAGGCTCCGGGCTAAGCAAGACGGTTATTGACGCAGAGGATAGCCCCGATCTTGGAGACCGTGTCAGGGTCTACACAATGGAGCCACCGAGGGATCAGGGGATCATAGATGGTATTAGTGAAGGGATAACCAACCTCGACAGTTTCTATAGAGAAAAACTACATCCTGATAACTGGAAGAACCTGACTGCGGGTCAGAGAGGCTTAGCGTTGCAACAGGTTAGTGATGTCTTGAAGAAGGAGTTTGGTGTAGATTATACGCTGGAGTTGTATAGTAAGCCTGATAGACCTGGTCTTGGTGGAAGCTATAACTCTGGTTCTAAGACGATAAAGATCAACACAGCGGGTGACGCGTTTAATGATCCAAGGACTGCACTACGAACCATCATACATGAGGCAAGGCACGCTTATCAGGACAAGCAAGCCAACGATAAGGGGACGGATTACCAGAAGATGTGCAACTATAACAATAACAATTATTCTGTATCAACGCAAGACTACGTCCGGTACGCTGAGCAGTTCATAGAGCGAGACTCAAGGACCTTTGGACACAACGCCACGAACGACCTTATTAACAAACTAAACAACATATGGGGTGGAAACTAAATGTCAGGAATGAACCCTCTGGAATATCTCATCCACGAGCTTACTAGCAGATACAACTTCACACGAGACCACGCTCAGGACGCAGCGGAGCGACTCATGTGGGACATTAACATCTACAATGGATTCCTCAGCTACCTCAATAAGGGGCAGTTAACAGGTTACAGTGTACGCGGATACACAGTTGAGTCCCTCATCAGTGATTACAAGCTTGACCCATTGGGTGCCTTCCTTATGCTCGCTGAGCTCTCAGAGTACCCTGAGAGAGGTGAAAAATACCTGAAGATGATCCTTGAAGAAGGCCACGAGACAGTAGTAGTTGACGAGGATGGGAACAAGGAGATCGAGTTCTCATTTGTGGAGCCACCTACATGGAGTGATGATGGGGCGCATCGCTGTGAGAAATGCGGTGGGGAGCTCAAGTGGATTGAGCAGTACAAGCGCTGGTACTGTTACGACTGTAAACAATACAGCTAATCCCCCCATTTTTGGTAACTATGAAATAATACCGTATATCATGGATAGGGTATTCAGTGATATTTCATGGAGATCATTCTAAGAAAAGCAAGACCCGAGGACCGGGAGAAGACCATCTGGGTAGAATCACTATCCACACCAAACCTAAGCTACGTGCCCCACGTATGGGACATGTTTATCAACGATGAGAAAGGCGACTGGAGCGTCGAGTCAGTAGACGGCGAACTAGCTGGCTGCGGAAAATACAGTATTCTGCCTGATGGCTCGGCTTGGCTTGAGACCCTCAGGGTAATCCCTCAGCGACAGGGCTTGGGGCTGGGAAAACGCCTCTACGAGCATTGGTTGAAGCTGAGCGCGGAGAAAGGCGTCAAGACCATGAGGATGTATACTGGTATTGGTAATGTTGTCTCCTCTGGGCTAGCGGAAAGATACGGGTTAAGCACGGCTGAGACATTTCACGGAGTCAAGATGGAGGCAAAACCATTCAAGACAGAACACAGTTTCAAGAAGGTCTCTGACGTAGGGGAAGCCACCGAGTTACTGATGCTCCTTGGTGAGAAGTGGGGGAACTGGATGGTGATGAACCGTACCTTCTACAAGTGGAGCCCAGCGCTATGCGAGTGGCTCACAGGGAACGGCATGGTGTATAAGGACGCGGATGGTAATGTTGTTGTGATGGGTGCAAGGTTTATGGCTGAGTATCAGCTTCACATCGGGTTATTCTTTGGCGACGCTAAAACCTGTCTTGATTATGCTAAGACAAGGGCAGCGGAGATTGGTGTGAAATCCCTTCACGGTCTGTATCCTAAGCATATGAGTGTGGTGGAGAAGAAGCTCCTCGATAACGGCTTCGTATCAGAACCTGCTCCTTTCATCGTAAAGGAGATCAACTTCTAATCCCCATTTCTTGTATTCAGGTAAACCGCTGAAACAATTATCGCGATAGCCACAACATTTACTATTGTAATAGGATCGCCAAGGACTAAATATGCGAATATCGTAGCAAATATAGGTACTAAGTTGATGAATAGGCTCGTTTTATTGACGCCTATCCGCTTGATAGATATCTGCTGAATCAGGTAACCAACAACAGATGCGCCTAGAGCCATAAAAATCACCGCCGCCCAAGCCTCTCGTGAGATGCTCAAGGCATTCATCCAGACACCTTCCCTGAGCATCAGGGGGATGATCTGGATAAACCCGAATAGAAACACGTAAGCAGTCACCATTAGGGGGCTGTAGATGCTTGTAGCCCTCCTGCTGTATATGCCATACACTGCGAAGCTAAGCATAGCCACCACCATGATGAGATCCCCCTTGTTGAATCTCATGCCGAGGAGTACGTCGATGTCTCCCCCGGTTACGGTGAGAATCACACCTGATAAGGCGAGGAGTATCAAAGCGATCTTCCGCTTGGTAAGCCTCTCATCCGTCAAATAGGTCGCGATTATCGAGGAGGTGAGGGGGTTTAATGCGTTGATGGTTGACGAGTTGGCGGCTGATGTGTATAGAAGTGATGTGAACATGCACGCGAAAAACCCAGAGATACCAAGCAGTCCCAGCGCGAAGAGCAGAGGGATATCCTGTCTCCTCGGAGTCTTCTGCTCCTCACTTATCCACATATAGGGGAAGATGACTGCGGTGGCTATGAAAAACCTGTAGAATGTGAGAGTCATAGGCGGTATCTCGGGTAAGGCTATCTTACCCGCAACGAAACTACCGCCCCAGAAAACCATGGCTAGAACCATCAATAGATAGGTCTGTAACTCATGGTTCTCATCAGGCATATCCATGATGATATGTTATTAGTTTAAAAATGGCTTTATAGTCTCATCCTTTTTCAACCACTGAGTTACTAATTTTCTTGAAGTGTTGATGAGTACTGGGGATTACTATGAGGAAATACCGCTACAGCAATGGCAGCCATCATGCTTGGATTATTCATAGTTGTCTTAACCCCAACACTGTTCTCTTCCTCTGTCTCTGTGGTGATTAAGACGAAAGCCATGACCATCAATACTTTCCCCATTGGATCTATGTCCTCAGGAGTTAAAAGGCAACGGATAGACCGGTGAAGCTGATCTGGGGAAATAGCGTGTGCTTCTTGGTTTTCTGAAGATTAGGTCACATCAATGCGTGAAGAAGGCTGAAGGGCAGGGTTAACCCACCTGAGGTGCTATCGGTGAAGGACAGGATCGACATGGAGGGCCGAGTGGCTACGGGTCGTCTACAAGAGGATGAGGGCTATGTCTGAGAGCGTTAACAGCGGGGTGAAGAGCAAGGTCGCCTACAGCAGGTTTACCTGGCGGGGATTGGAGAATGCTTCGATCCATGTCAGCCTCGTGTTCAGCGTCATCTACGCTGTGTGTATCGCTGCCTATGGAGGTGAGCGGCCTGAGCTGAGGCAGAGTTTAGCCTTCTATGCGTGAGGTCCGTCCAGAGGTGACTGGGTGAACTCGTTGAATAGGCACTTCAATGTGTCACAGTGGGTGTCGATTACATTGGATTGATGGCATTCTTTGAATGGGTTTTCAGTGCTAATTATGGTTAACCATCTTCAGCCAAGTATTATATCTCCTGAGCGTAACAGAGTCGTGGTTATTAAATTGGTAAAAGTACCAGAAAACATCAAACAAGCATTCGACACCCAACGCGTCATACCAATGGCAACAGTAAACAAGGAAGGCGTACCAAACGTCATCTACGTCGCCATCTGGTGGTGGGAAGACGACGAGACCCTATGCGTAGTCAACAACTACCTGAACAAGACCCTCACCAACGTCAAAGAAACAGGCGTGGTGAGTTTCGTCTGCTACGGCAAGAACGGCAGCTACCAGATCAAATGCAAGACAGAGGAAATCACCAAGGGCTCAGTCTATGAGAAGGGACACAAGATGGCAACCGAACGCGAGAACCCACTCCCGGGTAGAAGCGTCGTAGCCTGCAAGGTCTTTGAGGTCTATCAGGGCAGTGGCGGTAAAGGCGCAGGCGACAAACTCGCCTAATCTCTCAGTTTTATCACATTATCAGCCAAGTGTCTGACTATCTCAACAATATGCCTGTTCTCCAATGGATCTCCATCGTAGATGAAGAAGACCCGTTAAACCCTTTTTCTCACCCAATAACATGCACCAATAAGCCTAACAGAATATTCTAGATTGATATAAAAGGGATAATTTAGCTGCGCTCAAACGGTAAGCGTTTGTTCAATTAAAAATATAGCCTTAATCAGTCTGGGTGGTTTAAATCGCCTATCAAGGATTTCTTTAAAATAAGCAGACAACAAGAATAATCCAGTGTATTCAATTGAGTAAAAAACCGCTTAAGGAAGAGATTCTGGGGACGATCAAGGAGATGGATCTGAGACCAGAGGAGGTTGAGCTGCTGGAGGACTGCGAGATGGTGACCAATATCATCATCGGAGAGGTCTTGGAGATGTTTGATGACCCGGAGATGAGGGAGGATATTCTCTGGCTCCAACATGAGCACAGGACGCCGAATAAGCAGAGGTGGATCAACATCGTTGAGCTCACAAAGAGCCTCTGGGGTAAGGCAGGTGGAGGAGACCGTATAAAAAAATATCATACGATCGAGTCGCCATGCCGGGAGATCACGGAGGAGGAGATCGAGTCCATCAATGATCCCGTTGCTCGTGAGACCATCAGGAAGATCAAACACATCCACGACAACACATTGGAGCGGATCACCCGGGTCGCCTCCAAATGCTATTACAAGTGAGCCTTTCCCCATGGATGGGGCAAACCTTTATCACAGATAACTGGAATGAGTTAATCCTTGGTGAAAAAGTTGGCAAGGGATAGTCTTCCGATCTTTTAACACAGAAACTGCTTACTCCCAAGTCATTGAAGTCGAAGGGCACCTCATAGATTCTATGATCCTCAGCAAGATCCTTGACACCATCATGGATCTGCAGGGTGACTTTGAGTTCCTAGAGTTCAATGTTGGGAGAAAGAAAAACGATTACAGCTCCACGAAGATCCAGATAAACGGAAAATCGCAGGAGCATCTAGATAAAATAATCAGTGAGGTTCTGCGCTTCGGCGCTACCCTCCCAGAGAGCCCTGAGTTGGAGTATGAGGCTTCTCCGGGTGATATGATGCTGCCCGATGACTTCTACTGCTCCACTCATCACCCCACATGGGTTTTCCTCGGAGGTGAATGGGTTGAGGTGGAGGACTTGATGATGGATAAACAGATCATAGTCGAGCCTGAGAAGCATAGAGCCTACTGTAAGCCCATCAGCGCGGTGAAGAAAGGCGATCTTATTGTGGTTGGTCAGAGGGGCGTCAGGATCAAGCACCCTGAGCGGCCTCGTGAGGGTTTGGGGGTGTTCGAGTTTATGAACAGTGATGTCTCACCCGAGAAACCGGTTACCTCGTTGATTCGTGAGATAGCGCGGAGCCTTAAGGAGCGGGCGGGGAATGGGGGTAAGATAGTGGTTGTGGCTGGTCCGGCCGTGATTCACACTGGGGGTGCCCCATATTTGGCTCGGATGATTGAGTTGGGTTATGTTGATTCGTTGCTCTCTGGGAACGCGTTGGCTGTTCATGATATCGAGAGCGCCCTCTATGGTACGTCTCTTGGAGTAGATCTTGAGAACGCCCGTGTGGTGAATCCCCGAAACCATATTGCGACTATAAATCAGGTGTTGAAGGCGGGTTCCATCAAGGAGCTTGTGCGAACTGGGAAGCTTACTAAGGGTATCTTCTATCAGCTCATAAAACACGATGTGCCATTTGTGTTGGCGGGCAGCATCAGAGACGATGGACCATTACCCGAGGTGGTGAAGTGCAGTAATGAGGCTCAGCGGCTTTATAGGGAGCAGGTTAAGGACGCCGACTTTGTGATAATGCTGGCGTCTACGCTGCACAGTATCGCGGTTGGTAACATGCTCTCAAGCAGGGTGAAGATCATCTGCGTGGACATCAATCCGGCTGTTGTTACTAAGCTGAGTGATCGGGGGACGAGTCAGGCTGTGGGTATTGTGACTGATGTTGGTACGTTCCTGCCCCTGCTTGTGAATGAGCTTGAGAAATAGCTCATCTCGCTTCATCTATTTCGCGTATTAATCCGAGGCTTAACTGGGTGAGAGCCGTCAGGGTGCATATGGGTATGATGATGGATACATATGCTTGAGGATAGGGGGTTATGGACCAGCTTAGGGCGCATAGTATGATGCCTATTATGAGTGTTTGTGCTGGCGCTGCCCAGTGGTTTACAGGTACAATTTGAGCAGGGAGTGGGCTTGGAGGTACTTCTTGCAGTACTGTTGTCTCTTCGTATATCTGCTCGGTCATGGACTTTCAATCAGTTGAAACACTTTTTTGGTTATAAGCGAATTTCAGAATCATTACAGAATTAAGCCATAAACTCTTCAGAGTCTTGATGCGTAACTTTTGCTGCCCAAAAACATTATACTGTCACTGAGCCTTACAACATTTAATGGAGCATAAGGCATACACCCTGAATGATGGCAGAGAGATACACATCAGACCTCTCAAAGCTGATGATCGGGATAATTTAGCGAAGTTTTACCGCTCCATGTCCGAGGATGCTCTCAGGTGGGTGGATGCTCCCTCGTTGGGGCAGATTGATGAGAAGCTCAGGTACCCTGATTACTATATTAGCTTGGTTACGGTGTATGATGGCTATGTGGTTGGGTATGGGGAGATAGTGAAGGATTCCCAGAAAATTGATGGGGAGTTGATTATTCATATTCATCAGGGTTATCAGGGTGTGGGCTTGGGGACTGCTATGATGATTATGTTGGTCAAGGAGGCTACTGATGAGCAGCTTCACAGGATTAATCTGAGGGTGGCTGCGGGGAATCGGCGGGCTGTTCAGCTGTTCTTGAAGTTTGGTTTTCAGGAGCATGAGTCCAAGAAGGGTTATGATGAGGAGAGCCACGATATAATCAGTATGAGTAAAGCCCTCAAAAAGTAGCGGAGACGGTGATCAGAGTTTTCTGTAATCGAATGCGCCTTTTCGTAGGTTGACGCCGTATTCTAGGTAGGCTTTGAGGCAGGCTAGGCAGTTTGCCCAACCCTCTGTGTTACCCATTAACCACTTTCTTCCTGCTTCATCGTTTTCTCTGCTCTTCTCGGTGATGGCGACGATTGTGGCGTTGTCTTCGCCGGGGGTTAGTGTCATCTCTACGAGCAGTTCTTTGCCGTCTACGTCCCAGTGATATGATATGTATTGATCCTGTGTTATTTTGTCTACTCTTATGGGGAACTCCATGTCGAATTCTGGGAAACGCCACATGAGTTGTTTTCCTTCCTCCATTCTTCCGCTGCTCTTGGAGATGAAGTACTGGGTCATCTTGGCTGGGTCTACGATTGCTTCAAAGACTTCATGGGCTGGTTTCAGTATCTGGAGTGAGACATTCACTTCAAGGGTTTGTTTACTCATTTGGCATTCATCCGTTGTTTTATGTGGATTTTAGCCATATATAAAGTCGGATGCGTGCTATCGTTGTTTTTTCGTTGTGGCTAGTTTTTTTGGTTGTTTGATGGATAGGCTTGGTATATGGTTGGTTCCGCTGGTTGTTTTCTTGATTTTTAGCCTCATATTGGGCATAAAACCACCC
>CAYUTB010000073.1:2228-12529 GCA_964447425.1 uncultured Candidatus Bathyarchaeia archaeon | reverse complement strand
ACACTAACAACACAACAAAAACATCAAAGAAAAGAATAAACTAAACCCAAGACAAAAACCAGAACAAACAAATAACCACAGAAACCCTCAACAAAAAACACAGGAAATAAAAGAATTATTTTTTCCCGATATAACCACCTACCAGTTATATCCACAAACCAGCCTGCTAACTCACAAATGTAAACACAACATCGATACGCTCGAGAAATAAAGGCCGCCCGCCTCGTTTCTACCCAGAATAAATGGGAAACTGTTTTAAACCATGACTGATCTTAAACTGCGTCAAGGTGTCAGTTGTGACTGGTGACTATAAAACAAATTAGAGTTTACTCACCCGGCAGTATTGCTAACCTTGGTCCTGGATTCGACGTTTTCGGCATCGCCATAGAAGGAGTCGGCGACATCGTATTACTCAAAGAACAGCGTGAACCAGGCATCAAGATCAGCGTACAGGGCGTCGGGGCAGACAAGATCCCCTCTATACCAGAGAAGAACAGCTCAGGAGCGATCCTGAAACATATAATCGAAAAACATGACCTAAAACATGGCTTCGAGGTCGAGATAAGAAAGGGAATACCACCCGGAAAGGGAATGGGAAGCTCAGGCGCATCGGCGAGCGCAACCGCTTTAGCGGTCAACGAGCTACTAGACCTGAAGCTCAGCAAGGAACAGATAGTTGAACTGGCCGCAATAGGAGAGGGCGCCGTGGCGGGTACCCCACACGCGGATAATGTCGCTGCTTCTATTCTAGGCGGCTTTGTGATGATCAGTGAGAACTGGGAGTTCATCCAGATGGATGCTCCGAAGATGGGCATCGTGGTCGCTGTCCCAGATATCTATATCGAGAACAAGACCCGTGTAGCCAGAGAGCTACTGCCAGAGAAGGTTCCACTAAAAGACGCTGTTAAGAACATCAACTACGCGTCGAGGATGGCGGTGGCTATAGCCAAGAAAGACGCGGTGTTGTTCGGGAGAAACATCTGTGATCATCTCATCGAGCCCTACAGGGCGGCGATGATCCCGTGTTTCTGGGATGTCAAGCAGGCAGCGCTGGACGCTGGGGCCTATGGTTGCAGCATCGCGGGTGGAGGACCCAGCCTATTCGCTGTAGGCGATAACATCTATGAGATAGGAGACGCCATGAAAGCGGCTTTTAAGGACATAGAGTGTGAACTATATTATACTCAGCCGAGTAACCGTGGGGCTAGGGTGATCTGATGAGTGAGTTCAAGTGTATACGCTGTGGGCACATCAAGCCTGTTGATGATGATTATGTGTGTTCATGCGGTGGACTCTATGAGGTCAATCACCACTTCGGTGATGTCTCCATCGATTATTTTGATGACAAGCTCCGTGATCGGGGCTCCTCTTGGAGTAGTGGCGTCTGGAGATACAAGGAAATCATTCACCCAGAACTCGACTCAAAATATATTGTGTCTCGACCAGAGGGTAACACCAACATATACAAGAGGCAACGAGTCGCCGAATACGCGGGAATAACTGAATTATATTTGAAGCACGAGGGGGAGAACCCATCAGGGAGCTTCAAAGACAGGGGCATGACCGTTGGGGTCTCAGTCGCTTTGAGCGATGGCGCCACCAAGGTAGCGTGCGCATCAACTGGCAACACATCAGCATCAATGGCTGCCTACGCAGCGCAGGCTGGACTGCATGGTATCGTCTTCATCCCTGAGGGAATGATAGCCTACGGTAAACTGGCTCAGGCACTCGCGTATGGGGCAAGAGTAATTCAGGTTAAGGGCAACTTCGACGACGCCATGGATTTAGTCAAGAATGGCTCCAAGCGTCTCGGCTTCTATATTCTGAACTCTTTGAATCCTTGGAGAATCGAGGGTCAGAAGAGCATTATCTTTGAGATGCTCCAGCAGAGGAGATGGAACCCACCCGACTGGATAGCGGTTCCAGCGGGTAACCTCGGTAACACATCTGCATTCGGCAAAGCCCTAAGGGAGCTCAAAGCCCTCGGTTTAATCGAAAAAGTGCCGAGGATCGCAGCGATTCAGGCGGAGGGAGCGAACCCATTCTACAGGCTCTGGAACAGCGAAGAAAAGAAGCTGGAGCCCATGAAGCCAGACACCATCGCTACAGCCATAAAGATCGGTAACCCCGTGAGTTGGGAGAAAGCCCTCCGCAGCATACGGGAGACCAATGGAACAGTGGAGCAGGTCTCGGATAACGAGATAATGGACGCCAAGGCTGTTATCGACGCCAGCGGGGTAGGCTGTGAGCCAGCCTCAGCGGCATCAGTAGCTGGAGCCAAGAAGCTCAGGGAGAAAGGAGTCATAGCGGAGGATGAAGAGGTGATCTGCATCCTCACGGGTAACCTGATGAAAGACTCGGATACCACTGTCAAGTATCACCTTGGGTCCCTTGAGGGCATCGAGGCGAGGCGTAGCAACAAACCAACACAGGTAGAGCCCAACTTGGATAGCATCGAGGCGCTACTTCGAACAACCAACTCATCTCCAGTCTTGGAGGTGAAGACACTTGGAGTTTGAAGTAATCAAGCTCGGTGGAAGCATTCTCAAGGATCGAGAAACCTTCAACCGGGCGGCTGAGATCGTTGAAAACAAGCTAGCACATGGAACACTACCAGTCTGCGTTGTCTCAGCCATGAAGGGCGTCACCGACATGATAATCGAGTCGCTCAATCGGTGCCTATCAGATGATGAATATGATCCGAGGCGATTCATAGAGGAGCTATTCGAGGGTCACCTAGTTGCATTACCAAGTGGCGTGGAGTCAGAGAAGGCGTTGGAGGCTGAGTTCGAGAAGCTACTCCACGTGTTATCCTATGTGAAGAGCAGTGGAGAATTGAACGACTCGGTGTATGCCTATGCGGTGAGCAGGGGCGAAAGCCTATGCTCAAGAGTGCTGAGTCTGCACCTGAGAGCACGGGGGATCAATAACACCTGCATCTACGGCGAGGACCTGATGGTCACTGATGAGAACAACCTTGAGGGCGCGGTGATGCATAAGAAAACCACCGAGCAGATCAACGCGGTTCTCCGCCCATCAATCGAAGAGGGCGCTGTACCGATCATCGCGGGCTTCGCGGGGAGAAGCATGAAGGGCAGCATCACCATACTGGGAAGGGGCGGAACCGATGACACAGCAGTCAACATAGCGTATGGGCTGGGCGTCAAACGCGCAGTGAAATACGTGATGGAGGAGGGAATCATGAGCATCGACCCCAAGTTCATCAAGGAGCTGAAGGAAGAACACCCCGAGATATTCGCACAGTTCTATGACCTGCCAAAGCCCCAGATAATACCATACCTGAGCTACGTTGAAGCCTCAGAGCTTCTCAGAGAAGAGCGGACAAAAGTAGTCCATTACAAGGTGCTGGACCCCCTGATGAAGGGCAATATAGAGCTCCAGATCAAAAACTACTACGACGAAAACTCTGAGGGAACCATAATCGGCACCGTCGAGGAAGCCATCTACAGCAATAACGATCCCAGACCCAAAGCCATCAGCTTCCAGCGAGGACTCGCAGGGGTCAGGTTCCTACCCAGTCAGAGCATAACCCCAACAGAGGTCTATGGCAAGGTCTTCAGCAAGCTATCTGAGAAAGCCGTAGACGTAAGATATGTTTCAACCTCAGGTTATCAGTTATCATTCCTGATGCCCGAGGAGGATCAGATGAAAGCACTCAGGGCGCTCCAGTCACTGGATATCGCCTATGAGGTGACCCCGTTGAAGGGTAGGAAGGGCACCTTCAGCGTGGTAGGCAGCGAGATGAGGGGCATGAAGGGTTTCTTCAGCCGCCTCACAGGTGTGCTAGCGAGACATGGAATAAACATCGAGCAAGCCACACAGCCCAACAGCGAGAACATCATCAGGTTCAGCATCGACGACGATGATCTACCCATGGCGGTAGCCGCGGTATACAATGAGTTCTTCAAGGGAGGAAACAAAAAATGAACAAAAAACAAGCAATAATTCTAGGAGCAACAGGGGCAGCGGGACAGAACATAGTAGAGTTCACCGCAGTGCACCCATGGTTTGAGATAGCGTGTCTATCGGGATCAGAGAGAAGCCACAATAAGAGCTACAGGGAGGCAACAAGCGCAGCCGCGTTCTTCCGTGAGGAACCTCCGAAGGAGATAATGGAGATGAAGGTAGTAGGCGCAGACCACGTAGACCCAAGAGACTATGATGTTGCATTCAGCGCGTTACCATCGGAGATAGCGAAAATACAGGAGGCGAAATTCGGCAAACATATACCAGTAATCAGCACGGCTTCAGCCTACAGATACGAAGAGGATACGCCTGTACTTCTCCCAGACGTAAACCCAACCCACATAGAAATGATAGAGGAGCAGCGTAAGAAAAGAGGGTGGAACGGCTACATTGTTCCGGGTCCAAACTGCACGACCATAGGTCTCGTAACCTCATTGAAGCCACTGCTGGACACCTATGGGGTTGACACCGTGAGCATGGTGAGCATGCAGAGCCTATCAGGGGCAGGGGAGAAGGGGCTCAGGGCGGATTCGGAGTATCGTTTGAACGCCGTGAAGAACGTCATCCCATTGATTGAGGGTGAGGAGGGCAAGGTGGTCAAGGAGACCAACAAGATTCTCGGCAATATGCTCGATGGAAAGCTGGTTGATGCATCCATAAATATTCACGCTACATGCACAAGGGTTGATGTTGAGATCGTGCACACAGAAGCAGTGCATCTTGGGCTGGGAAAAGCTGCTTCAATCGATGAGATCAGAAAAACCCTCAACGGTTACAGGTCTGAGGCTCAGCTGCTAAAACTACCATCAGTAGCAGAGCAGCCTATCATCGTCGTAGAAGAAGCAGATGGACCGCAGCCAAAGAAACACGGAGACTACCCCAAGATGGTGACCCTCGTTGGAAGACTCAGGGAGAACCCCATCTTCAGGAACGGGGTCAGCTATGTGTTGACCAGCGATAACCTTGAGAAGGGCGCGGGCGGTGGAGCAGTACTCTCAGCGGAGTACCTGAAGGTAAAGGGACTCCTCTAACCCCTTTTTTGATCATTTTCTAATAATCCATCTGCAGTGTTAGATGGGATAATCAATGTCCGACCCAGTTTTGACGAGCAGACCAATTCTTGAACGATTCAGTCTAAAAGGCAGAGTAGCGTTAGTCACGGGAGCAGGTCAGGGAATAGGCAGGGCTTTCGCCCATGCATTGGGTGAGGCAGGCTCTGCTGTGGCAGTAGTTGATCTAGTAGCTGAACGTGCAGTGAATGTTGCCGAGGAGCTCAAAGTCAAGGGTATAGATTCGTTGGCTTTGCAGGCGGATGTCACCAAGGCTGTTGATGTTCAGAATATGGTTGATACAGTGGTCGCGCACTGGGGCAAGCTAACCATCGGGGTGAACAACGCGGGTATAGGTCAGTGGCATGACGCCGAGAAACTCAGTGAGGAGGAGTGGGATAGGATCATGGATGTCAACCTGAAGGGAGTGTGGCTCTGCGCAAAGGAGGAGGCGCGGGTCATGTTGGAGACTGGGTATGGTAAGATCATCAACACCGCCTCGATGTCTGGGAGCGTCGTGAACACCCCCCAGAACCAGATGCCATACAACACGAGCAAAGCAGGGGTAATCCACATGACACGAAGCCTAGCAGCCGAGTGGTCACCCAGAGGCGTAAGAGTAAACAGCATAAGCCCCGGCTACACCAGAACCCAGCTGGTAGAAGACCTGCTTAAGACCCCTATAGGTAAGGATATGATGCCACGCTGGATGAGCCTAACCCCCATGCATAGGATGGCTGAGGTAACTGACTTGCAGGGAGCCGCCGTATATCTAGCCTCTGAGGCAAGCGACTACATGACGGGACATGACATGGTTATAGATGGCGGGTACAGCGTCTGGTAGACCAGCGACTTTTCTCAAATGCCATTGGATCGGATAAACGATCCACGGTTTTTTAACCCACAAAAAACAGTACAATATGATATAAATGAAAGAGTTCAGCCTCGTCACCACAGGGGACTCACTCATCACCCTCAAACAGAGCAAATACACAGAACCAGAATATACCCGGTTAATCAACATAATACGGGAAGGCGACTGTGCATTCACCAACCTTGAGATGAACCTCCACGATTATGGACCCGACTGCTACCCCGCAGCCGAGTGTGGGGGTACCTATACAAGAGCTGAGCCTCAGATATTGGAGGAGCTTCTCTGGATGGGCTTCGATATCTTCAGCACCGCTAACAATCATAGCCTAGACTATATGTACGGTGGGTTGATGGAGACAATTAAGCACCTGAAGGAGTTCAACGTTCCATACGCAGGGACCGGCAATAACCTAGCAGAGGCGAGAGCCCCAAGCTACAAGGACACTGCAAAGGGTAGGGTAGCGTTAATCAGCGCATGCAGTTCCTTCGCAAACTTCGGCAGGGCAGGAGATCAGAGGCGGGATATGAAAGGCAGACCCGGACTCAACCCATTACGCTATTTGAGCTGGTATGAGGCAAGACCAGAGACCATTGAGAAGCTGAGGCAGCTGGAGAAGGAACTGAACCTACCCGAGGTACTGCAGGCACCAGACTCTTACCACTTCATGAAGACAAAATATATCGAGGGGCAAAACCCGGGACTGCACACTCAACCCCACCCCGGTGATATGAAGGGAAACCTAGAGGCCATCAGGGAAGCCACAAAACAGGCGGACTGGATACTATTCACGTTACACGCCCATGAAGGCAGACCCCTCGATAGCGAGCAGCCAGCCGAGTTCATGGAGGAGTTCGCCCACGCAGCCATAGATGAGGGTGCCCACTGCTTCATCGGGCACGGTCACCACGCCATGCGGGGGATAGAGATCAGGAAGGGACGACCCATCTTCTACAGCCTTGGGAACTTTATCTTTCAGAACGAGACCGTCTATAAGATGCCGGCTGATTTCTATGAACGCTATAATCTGGACCCTTACAGCGGCGTGGTATCTGATGCATATGATGCGAGGAAGGATGCGAAGACAAAGCCCGGTGACTCGGAGCATAAGTGGTTCACGGATGATGAGAAGTACTGGATAAGCGTCCTCCCCAAGATGGAGTTCAGGGGAGATGAGCTCAGCGAGTTACTTCTCTACCCTGTGGAACTGGGGATGGATAAGCCGAGGAGTCAGCGTGGACGACCCATGTTGGCTGATGTGAAGTATGGTAAGAAGATTCTGGGCGTCATCAAGAAGCTCTCGGAGCCATATGGTACTGAGATTAAGATCAAGGATAATGTAGGTACCGTTCAGCTATAACACGGCATCACGGTGTTTGTCCCATGGGGGGACAACAAATGCTTTTGAGGAGTAGACGGGTTGAATGGCTGGGAATGGTGTTCGCCTGTCCAACCGGCGATTCAGCCCACCATCCCCCATTGTTTGCGATGTCTTTTATTCCATAAACCCCGACTAATGTCTGTGAATATTTTGGAAATCAAAGCAGATATGGTGCTAATAAACGGAAAGGTCATCACAGTGGACCATGATGACCGAGTTGTTGAAGCAATCGCGATCCGTAGAAACAAGATCGAGGCAGTAGGTTCAACGAAAGAGATCAAGTCATTGGTTGGACCCGAGACAAAGGTGATTGACCTCAAAGGCAAGACAGTGATGCCCGGAATCATCGACAGTCATACTCATCCAAGTCTGATAGCGGCTCGGAACCTTGAGATAGACTGCAGGGCGCCACCCATCAAGAACATCCCAGAGATACTTGGGCTCATCAAAGCCAAGGCTGAGGAGCTTGGACCCGGAGAATGGGTCAAGGGAGCCAACTACAACGAAAGTAAACTCGAAGAGAACAGGCAGATCACACGGTGGGAGCTTGATGAGGCAGCGCCATACAATCCAGTATTCATTACATCAGACACAGGGCATCAGGCACTAGCCAACAGCAAGGCATTCGAGGTAGCTGGGATAACAGATGATACCCCTGATCCAGATGGCGGTGAGATGGAGCGTAACGAGAAGGGTGAACTCACTGGACTGCTCTACGAGAACGCAACCGAGCTCATCTACAATCACATCCCAGAGTACAGTGTCGAGGCACTACGTGAAAGCTACAAGAACGTAGTAGCCCAGTTCAGTAAATGGGGAGTTACAAGCACACATAACGCCAGTGGACACAGGAACGGCATCAGAGCATATCAACAGCTTCTAGGTCAGGGCATGAAACAGTTGAGGATGAGGCTCATGGTCAGCGTAAACCGTGACAAGCCCGGTGACGTGCTTGACGCGTTAGAGCTAGCCGGTATCGAGAGCGGCTTCGGTGATGACTGGTTCGGCGTAATGAGCGTGAAGATCATGGGTGACGGCTCAGGTGCGGGAGGTACCAGCTGCGTATACGAGCCCCAGAACCGTGGACCAAAGGGACTTGGTTTATGGCTAACTGAGCCAGAGGAGATAGAACGTCTCGTTGTTCAGGCGCATAAAGCTGGTCTCAGAGTCAGCATACACAGCATCGGTGACAGGGGCGTAGACGCTGCATTAGATGCTATTGAGAAAGCCCAGAAACTGAACCCAAAGCCCGATATGAGACACAGACTAGAACACAACAGTCTATGCACCCCAAAGCAGCTTAAACGAATCAAGGAACTCGGAGTCACCCCCAGTAGCAGCATCGGCTACATGTATGGACTCGGAGACCAGTATGCTGAGAACTTTGGACCAGATAGATCACGGTGGCTACACCCACACAAGACCATGAAGGAGATGGGGATAATCGCTGGTGGCAACAGCGACTGCCCAGTCACCTACTACAGCCCATTCGTCCAGATATACGAGGCAGTGACTCATAAATCCAGTAATGGCAAAGTCGTTGGACCAGAGGAATGTATCACGCCTATGGACGCTATCAGGGTCTACACATGGAACGGTGCATATCTGGGTAAGGATGAGGATAAGCTGGGAAGCCTAGAGAAAGGTAAACTAGCTGACCTCATTGTGCTGGACAGGGATATCCTGACGATCCCCCATGAGGAGATCAAGGATATCAAGGTCCTGAAGACCATTGTAGACGGGAAAATCGTCTACGAGAAATAAAGTTTTAGAACTTGGGCTTTGGCTTGCCCATTTTCTTATCATATGATGCCTTGACGAAGCCGTAGTATGGTGGGCTCGGTGCCCATGGGCGGCTCTTGAACTCGGGGTGGAACTGTGTACCCATGAAGAAGTAGTGGTCCGGTAGCTCCAGTATCTCCTTGAGTTTCTTATCCTTGCTCACAGCGGTGAAGCGTGCCCCAGCCTCCTCAAGCCGCATATAATATTCCTCATTGACTTCCCAGCGGTGCCTGTGGCGCTCCCTGATCTCAGATGAGCCATATAGCTCTGCGGCTAGGCTGCCCGGTTCTACCTCGACTCGGTTTGCCCCCAGCCTCATGGTGCCACCCAGCTCACTGATGGTTTTCTGTTCGGGGAGAAGATCTATCACTGGGTGAGGTGCTTCAGGCACACACTCTGTGCTGTGGGAGCCTTCCAATCCAGCTACGTTTCGAGCGAACTCCACCGTGGCTAACTGGAACCCGTAGCAGATGCCCAGGAATGGTGTGTCATGTGTTCTGGCTTGGTTGATAGCGATTATTTTACCCTCTGCGCCCCGTAGCCCAAATCCACCGGGGACGATAACACCATCATAGCCACCCAGTATCTTGGCTCGTTCAACGTCTTCCTCGAATACCTCGGTCTCGATCCAGTCGATCTTGACCTTGCACCCTGCCTTGGCTGCGCTGTGGCGAAGCGCCTCATTGACACTGACATAACAGTCTGCTAGTTCAGCGTATTTGCCGCACATAGCGATCTTAACCACATCAATGGGCTCCTTGTAGGTCCTGACCATCTGTTTCCACTCGCCCCAGTCTGGCTTGGTCTTATCCAATCCGAGGTAACTGCATATTACGGTGCCCATCCCCTGATCCTCGAGTTCCAGTGGGAGCTCGTATAGGGTGGGCACGTTTATGCTGCTGAAGACAGCCTTGTTCTCGATGCTGCAGGTGTTTGCTATCTTGTTTTTGTGTTCAGAGTCGAGTCTGCCGAACTCGGTACGTGCTACGATGATGTCTGGCTGGATTCCTATGGCTCGTAGTTCTTTGACGCTGTGCTGAGTTGGTTTGGTCTTGGGTTCTCCAACCGCGTTGAGCACTGGCACTAGGGTAAGGTGTACGAAGAGCGTGTCTCCTCTGTTTTCCTCGTTCTTGAGCTGCCTGATGGCTTCAAGGAACGGGAGCCCCTCGATGTCCCCGACAGTTCCCCCGATCTCAACCAGCACGACATCAGCCTCGCTGGTCTTCGCTAC
>CAYUTB010000073.1:0-2128 GCA_964447425.1 uncultured Candidatus Bathyarchaeia archaeon | reverse complement strand
CCCGCGTCTACGTTCAGATATGGGTCGCATTTGATGGCTGTTACCCTGTACCCTCGGACCTCCAGCATCTTACCGATGCTGCATGTGACCAGACCTTTTCCGAGTCCGCTAAGGACTCCGCCGGTTACGAAAATATATTTAGTCAAGCCCATTGACCTGCCGATAATATTCGATTTCTCACGGTTGGAGAGTATAAATGATTCGGATTGGACAAAATCTTCGAAGTTATTTTTGTGAACCATGTTTTTGTCGTATTTTTTCACCTTTTTTCCTATGTTTATCGTAAAATGACGAATCACTATCGTTGCATCGATTGATATGTGGAAAAAACGGGTAAAATAGACGCCTTTTCTACGCGCCGGAAAGACACTACCGGCATCATTTCTCCCCGGGAAATGATCGTTACCATACCAGTTTTGTACACTGATCAGATTCAGATCTGGGTTGTTCTGGGGCGGGTTTTAGCATATGAGTTGGTTTTACGCGTTTATCGCGTTACCCCCCCCTCCCCTAGTTGTTGTTGAGTTGCGGTATCTTGGCGTCGGTGGTGATGTTGAGGTGTAGTTCCTTGAGGGGTTTTTCGCAGCCTGGGTCCATGAGGTGGGTGCTATGCATCTCGCAGTTCTGGAGTAGTGGGAGCGCCTTGATGCACTCAGCTGCGTTGGGGTTGAATACCGCGCTTACTGCCAATGCGTCCAGTACTTCTCTTACGTCCAGTGTCTTGTCTGGCATGTTCATCTGTTTCTTGAGCTTCATTATGCTCTCGATGATGATGGGGCTCAGTATATCTATCTCGTCTGGAATACCCGCGAGCGTCTTTACTGCGTTTAGCAGTGCCGCTGATTCGCTGTGCAGTGTGGCGCTGAGTTTCCCGGTGATCATGATGGGTTTTTCATCTTTCCAGATCTCGATGGCTGCCCCCGTGTATAGCCCGTTATTTCCCTTCTCGGAGTCCTTCATGGAGTCAACGAGGGCTTGATTGGCTGCTACAGCGACATCTCGGTCTGAGGGTTCAACTCCCACGCGGCTCATGATGCGTTCCATGCGCTCCAGGGTATCGTATGTGGTGTTTCCCTCCACGAACTCACGCTTATACTGGTAGTAGCGTCGCAGTATCTCCTGTTTGCTGGCTTCCCTGCAGACCTTATCGTCGATGATTCCTTGGTTGGCCATGTTGACGCCCATGTCTGTGGGGGAGTGGATCTCGGTCATGGGGTCACCCGGGGGCACCATCTTCTCGATGATCCGCTTCATTATGGCGAAGTTCTCAACATCCCGGTTATAATTGGTTGACTCTACGCCATATGCATCAAGGTGCCACGGGTCCACACAGTTATAGTCCCCCAGATCGGCTGTGGCTGCCTCATAGGCGATGTTTATTGGGTGCTCGACGGGTAGGTCCCAGATGGGAAAGGTCTCAAATTTCGCGAAGCCACTCATTACCCCACTGCGGCGGTCATGGTAGATCTGGCTCATGGCGAAGCTCATCTTGCCGCTTCCCGGACCGGGTGCTGTGACTACCACTATTTTCTTGGAGGTGGGTACGTGGTCTGATTTGCCGTATCCTTGTTCGCCCACAACGTTCTCGATGTCATCAAGGTAGTCATCGATCTCGTAGCCGTAGTATACGCGGATTCCGCGGTTCTCCAGTCGCTGCTTGAATCTCGCAGCGGCTTTCTCGCCGTTAAAACGGTTTATGACTACGGCGGATACAGCCAAGCCTAGCTCATGGAGATCATTGATGTCCTTGAGTATCTGGTCCTCGTAGGTGAGACCGAAGTCTCTGCGTATTTTTCTGCCCTCGATGTCCTTGGCACTGATGCAGTGGATTATCTCTAGGTCTTCGCCGAGTTTGCGTAGCATCTGTATCTTGGTGTCCAGCTTGAATCCCGGGAGCACCCTTGAGGCGTGGTGGTCGTATCTTAGTTTGCCGCCGAATTCTAGGTACAGTTTGTCGTAGTGGCTTACACGTTCAAGTATTCGTTTGATCTGTACTTCAAGATATTTCTCTGCGTCAAAGCCAATTTGTCGATTCATCGTGTTCACTCTTTTATATTTATGCATCTACGCTGTTTCTGAGCCTTATAATGAACGAAAAAGGGGCATACCTTGTGTATAAAATCTTCTT
>CAYUTB010000072.1:0-12605 GCA_964447425.1 uncultured Candidatus Bathyarchaeia archaeon | reverse complement strand
TTCACAACAACATTGGGCTCCTATACTATCAAAGGGGTAGCCTTGAGGAGGCTGCTAGTCACCTAAAAGAGTCTCTGGTCTATGAGCATGACTCCACCACCATGAATAACCTTGCAAACATACTCGCGGATCTGGGAAAACCAAAAGACGCTGAGGCGCTCTATAAGCAGAGTATCGGGGCGAACCCCAATGACTCTGATGCTCATAACAACTACGCCATGCTCCTCTGGAATCTCAGGCAACCTGAGAAAGCTGATGAGCATTTTAAGAAAGCCATCAGGTTGAACCCAGAGGACCCCACCATCAGGCGGAACTATATCAAATTCCTCACCGAGGAAAAAAGATACCAAGAGGTCGAGAAACAGTACAACTATCTACGTGTTCTAGACCCCGAGGACCCAGAAGTGTATCTCAACATGGGTGTAGTCCTATTCAGAATGGGGAAGTTGGCGGAGGCTGAGAAGTATCTACGAGATGCGCTGCATTTAGCCCCCGATAACCCCGATATTAATCTCCACTACGCTTTCCTCCTCACAAAGAAGGGGAGCATCGTAACAGCTGAGGCCCATTACCTGAAAGCCATCGATAAAGACCCTGAATCCGCCGATAAGCACATCGCGTATGCCTCATTCCTAGCACAGCAGCAGAGGTATAGTGAAGCCGAGGAAAAATATCAGCGATCTATCAAGCTAAACCAAAAACTCCCACATGGGCGCCTCTACTATGCTCGCCTTCTATCTGATACAAAAAGAGACGCCGAGGCGGAGGAACAGCTCAGAATAGGTCTTGAGAAGAACCCGAAAGACCCGGAGCTCCACCTTTACTATGCACAGTTTCTCTCAAGGCACAAGAGACCACAGCAGGCTGACCAGCATTTCCAGGAGTCTCTGAGAGAAGACCCGTTGAATCCTCGGGCTCATTTTAGCTATGGAATTCACCTCAGCGGTCATGGGTTGAAGGAGAAAGCCATAATTCATCTTGAGAAAGCAGCTGAACTGGATCCTCAGTATCAGTCATTAGTAAAGTCGGCTATGGAGTTGTGAAATCTTGATGACTGTAAATATGTGTGTCATAGGTTGCACCTACACAATCCTATAAACTGATTTCATTGATAATTGCTCATACAGGTGAATACCCAATGACAGTTGAATTAGAAGTGGCGTCTCACGTTGTCCCAGCAAAGAGCATCGAGGACATCGCAAAGGAAGCCACACCCAGAATAGCGATTCTTGGCGTAGGTGGTGGCGGAAGCAACATGGTTACATGGATGGATAAGAAGGTCATCGGCGCCCGCACAGTAGCACTCAACAGTGACGCACAGCACCTTACAACATGCAAGGCAGGAAGCAGGGTACTCCTTGGCTATAATCTCTGTGGAGGACTCGGATGCGGTGGGTTCCCAGAGCAGGGAGCAAAAGCAGCCGAGGAATCAGCCCAAGAGATCGAACAGGCAATTGGAGAAGCAAACCTCGTCTTTGTGGCATCCGCTCTCGGTGGTGGAACGGGTACAGGGGCGGCCCCAGTCGTGGCGAAGATCGCCCGAGAGATGGGTGCTCTTACCATCGGCGTGGTCACTATCCCCTTCAACGTGGAGGGGACCAGACTTACAAAGGCCAAGCAGGGATTAGCGAGTCTCGTAGACCTCTGTGACAGCGTAGTCGTCATTGATAACAATGAGCTACGAACAGTCGCAGGCAAACTACCTATACGAGAGGCATTCGCAGTTGCAAACGCGAGGGTAACCGACTTCATCAATAACATCACAGAGACCCTCAGTGTACCAGGTATCATGAATCTGGACTTCGCTGACATCAAGGCTATTATGATGGGTGGTGGAATCTGCGCAATAGGCTTCGGAGAAGGACATGGAGGCACCAAGGTCGAGGACGCGGTCAACAGGGCTCTCGATAACCAGCTACTTGACATCGAGGACATCAGTGTCGCAAGAGGCGCACTCGTTCACATAGAGGGCGGCGAGGACATGACGCTTGAAGATGTCAACAGGGCGGGTGAGCTTGTGCTTGACAGCATCAACCAAGATGCACGTGTAGTGTGGGGAAGCAAGATCAACCCAGCGCTAGACGGAAAGATCAGGGCAACAGTGGTGCTCGCAGGCGTGGAAAGTCCATTCCTCATGGCTGAGAAGAAATCAGTCACAGTGACCAGACCCAGCGTCCCCAAGGTCTCTAGCAAGAAAAAAGCCTAAACTATTTTCTCTTTTATTTTATTCTTTTTATAGGTAAGACTAGTCTGAAGGTTGTTCCCTTCTCGCTGGTTGACCTTATGCTCAGTAAGCCTCCCATTGACTCGGCTGCGTTTTTGCAGAACGCGAGTCCAAGGCCACTGTGGCCATCTTTTGTGGAGTTGAATGGCTTGAACACTCTATCTATCAGCGTATCTGGGATGCCGTGACCCGTATCACTGATATCGATGTAGGCTTGGTTATCCTTCGCGGTTACTTTTACAGATAGTGAGCCACCGCTGGGCATCACCTCAAGGGCGTTTGTCATGAGGTTATTCATTATTCTGGTGAATTTCTCTTCATCGACCTCAGCCAGTAGGATGCCTTCATCGTACTGGGATTTGATCCTGATGTTTCTCGGGAATCTGTTTTTCTCCAGTATCTGTCTAGTCTTCTGGTTGATCTCGATGAAGCCCTTGATGTTCATCGACTGGGCTATGGTCGCCATGATCACCTCGGAGACGCTGTGAGCCTCATCCGCCTGCTCATCTATGGCATCTATAACTTTTGGCAGCATCTCGGGTTGAAGCCTTAGTATCCCAGAGGCATTCAATATGCTCAGTATGTTCCTCTGAAGGTCTCTGCTAACCAATGTGGAGACCCTTTCCGCGTTATCCAGCACACCGAGGGCGTAGTTGAGCCTCTTTCTCTTCTCCTCTCCCTCTTTCTCCTGAAGCACCTGTGTGTGGATCCTGTTAAAGGCAAAAGCCACGTGATATGCGAGGGTCTCTAGGAGCTTCCTGTCTGCTTCTGTGAAGTCATCTTGCTCGCCACTCTCAACGTTCAGCACAGCGACTGTCTCGCCGTTTAGTACCGCTGGGACCGCTAGCTCTGATTTAGCGTCTGTAGCACCCCTTACAAAGTCTGAACAGGTTGATACATCATTAACCAGTACGCTCTGGGCGTCTCTCGCAGCCTTTGTTGTTATCCCCGATCCAGTTAATGGCAGTTTCATCTCAATTGAAGGCGCCCCTCTGGTTGCGAGGGTGACTATTTGATTTCCCTCAACGATATGGAATGTGATGGTGTGATAATCAAAAACGGTCTCCATTAGATCCAGTGTGGTCTCCGAGACCTCCTGAGTGGTTGAGGTGGTTCCCAGCCTAGTCGCCTGCTGATATATGGCTTCCAGCCTTTCCTCATTTCTCTTCCTCTCAGTAATGTCCCTGATGAAGCAGAGGTGTGCCTCGTCGCCCCTGTAGCTTATCTCGCTGACACTGATCTCCGCTGTCCTCAGGCTACCCGTCTTCATCCTGTAATTGACCTTGATGATATAGTTCCCGTTTTCATCCTTTTTTGGCTGGAATATCTTCTGAGTCTCATCTAAGAAGAACTCAAATATATCCTTCCCGAGGCATTCCTCAATTTTCTCTATTCCTATCAAGCCACAAGCTGCCTTGTTTAGGAAGGCGATCTTGTTCTCAACGATAATGATGATGGCGTCTCTGCTTTCCTCTACTACTTTTCTGTAGAGTTCCTCGGTGCGGTGTTTCTCCACCGTGTGTTTGATGCGTTTCGCCAGCACCTGATAGTGTGTGGGTTCTGTCTCCTTCCTCAGATAATCATCCACACCAGATGTGAAGGCTAGCTCAGCAACCTCCTCGCTCCCCTGACCAGTGTATAAGATGAATGGCACATCACTCTTCAATCTCACCTTCTGGGCGAGCTCAATGCCGTTCATAGACACCATCTTGTAGTCGCTTACGATGCAGTCATAGTTTTCATTCATCTGTAGCTCAAGCGCTTCCTCAGGGTTTGTGACTGAATCGATTACTACGTCTTTGTCTATCTGTTCTAGGAATAGTTTTGTGAACTCTAACTGGTTTTCCTCGTCATCTACGTGCAGAATTTTAAGGGGTTTCTCACCAGTCATCGAGTTCACTCTGATGGTTGCTTTATGAAGTGTTATTGGGTTGTTTAAAGTTAATAATCTTTGGAATATAAATTATCATTAGTTTGTTTGACTTTTTTATTGATGGCATATTATCCCTTTTATGTAAAGTTGCATAATTATTACTGAATATATAATCGCAGAAAACAACTGCCATTTGTCACCACTATTTGAGACAATGATAAAATGTTGAGACAAAGCCCGGAAGTGGATAAATATAAAAACAGATCATAGAACCCATAAGTCAATGGCGCCACAGAACCAAGTACTCCCCGCGATAATCGCGCAAAACCAGCAAGAACTAGACCAAATGCTGGAAAAAACACCCTTCGCCGAGAACATAATGCTAGACCTCATGGATGGAAAATTCGTGGGCGCCTCCTCACTGGACTTCCCCCTGAAGCTACCAGAGGGACCACGCTACCAGCTTCACATCATGGCGGTGAACCCATTAGAAAGGATCAAGCAATTGCCCCCGCAGGTTGACACTGTGATCCTCCACGCAGAAACACTGAAAGACATCAGCGAAGCAGTAGCGGAGGCAAAGAAGCTTAGTTTAAGCCTCTTCATAGCCTTGAACCCTGATACCCCTGTCTCTGTTCTTGATCAACATCTGGGTGCTCTAGACGGTGTCTTGATAATGTCTGTAAACCCCGGGCAGTATGGGGCACAGTTCCTCCCCGATCAGCTTGAAAAAGTAAGACGGCTCAGGGCTAAATCAAAGACGCTAAACATAGAGGTGGATGGAGGCATGACCGATAGAACCATCGGCTTGGCAATAGCTGCGGGTGCCAACATGATAGCGAGTGGCTCATTCATTATGAAGAGCAAGGACCCAGAAGTTGCCTTCAACATCCTCAAGATATTCTTCTCCTAAAACAAGTAGGGGGGAGGGGGGGTCAACCCATTCCAGCGCCAGAAAAGCCTCCAATCTATAAACCAGTCCCAGAATTACCCAGATCCGATCCCGAATAGTGTAAAAAAGATGATCAGTAACGGGTTTCTAGGTGCATAAACTCGGCTCAGTAAGGATAATTCATTGAACAGATTTTAATGGTAAATAGTGAACAATAAGGGCTGAGACGATCGTGAAGAAGGGCTTTACCGTGGTGATGGAGGGGCAGAGAATCGCCCTCCACGTATTTCGCCGTTTCTTCTACCCCATTCAGATGAAACATAATGACTCGAAATTCATCGTGTACTCGGACACCAGAAGAGAAACCGAGATCAACTACAATAGAGCTGAAGACTACCATCTCGAAGATCCCTTCAGCAGGATTAAGTTAATCCGGCTTGCGCGGGCGATGAAGTGCCTCAGGACGAACTCGGAAGACGAAAAAGAGTACTATATCACAATCTGCACAAATAGGGAGCTATATGATCCAGACGCAGAGGAGATTCGTTATGTTCCATTCGATCCTAAACGCTTGGAGCCCCTAGATGAACGGATTAAGAAGGGGCGCCGAAAGATTGAGTGGGGAAACCGTGCCAAATCTTAACCGTTTATCCGCGCCACCAACTCATCTAGGATGAGCTTAAGATTCTCTTTTGGCACCTTTATTCCACTGGCGCGCTGATGACCGCCCCCGAAGCCGTTATACTTGTTACCCAGCTCCTTTGAGATGTCTCCCAGATGCTCCGCGAGGTCTTTTTCACCTCTGAGACTCATGTTGTAGTAATCCTCGTTTACCTTGTAGCTGATACCCACATCGACTCCCAGTGTATCTATCAATAGATTCGATATGCCTCCTGTGCTGTTATCTCCAGTTGCCTCCATAATCGCGACCCTGTTGATAATCTTGGAGTTCTCGGGGATAGTCTCTTTGATACGAGTCATTTCTTCAAGGCATTGAATCGCCTTATCCACAACGCCCTCAATGCGGTGCGGGTACTTGTATTGGCTTAACTCATCCATAACCCTGCGCTTGAAATCGATTGACTGATCACTGCTAAGCGCGTGGGTGAGAAGCTGAGCCTCATGCTGAGCAAACTTACGATCCATCTTACTAAGAATAGGATCAGCCAATGGTCCATTCTCAAACATATCCGAGATAGCAGCATAGGCAGCCAGTCTACGCCCTTCCCGCCCCAGCTTGCTCTTGAAGGTATCATAAACTAATACCGCTGCACAGTCAGTGGTCTCTAACCTGATGTTAACCCCGATTTCGGTTAGTTTCTCTACCAGTTCGGGGCTCATCTGATGATGATCAATAATGTTGATAGTGGCAAACTCCCTGATCCTTCGGAGCTCGGGCTCAAGGCTATCCCTGATATTCAAGTCACAGATATACAATGTATCCACGGGAGGCTTGACCTTCTCCAACGCGTTATCTAGGTTATCATAATTAGCTAGATAGAACTCTCCCCCCTTCACCCGTTTGATGAAGGCTCCGCATGTGATTCCATCTACGTCATCGCCATGAATTATACTGAATACCGTCAATTGGATCGACTCGTGAACTGATACTATTTTGAAGGGAGACTGATATTAGTATCCCTTACCGGGATCACAGATGTTCTTCAACTGCACTCCCTTAACATACCGGTCAAGGTTCTCGCAGAATATATTCACGATCCTATCCCCGATATACGGGCTGCTATGGCTATCATGCGGTATCAGCAAGACATTCTCCATGCCCCAGAACGGATGATCCACCGGGATGGGCTCCACCTCAAGGGCATCAAGATAAGCACCAGCTATCCAGTTCTCCTCAAGCGCCCTAATCAGTGCAGGCTCCCACGCCACCGCGCCCCTGCCGATGTTGATGTAGTAGGCAGTTCTCTTCATCGCCCTGAACTCTTCCTCCCCCAGCATATACTTGGTCTCTGGGGTGAGAGGAGCAGCTACTACTACATAGTCGGCTTCAGCCAGACGCTCCCTGAGCTCACTGATCGGAAAAACATGGTCAACGTTCTCAACAGGCTCAGCGCTTCTCTTGGTGCCGATGACCCTCATATCAAACGCCTTGCAGAGCCTCGCAGTCCGTTTACCGATGTTGCCCAATCCAATGATGAGAACTGTTCTCTTGTAGAGCTCATCACACTTCAGCTGATTCCAGTGATGTTCAGCTTGATCAACCCTCCTCTGCTTCAGCATCTTGGCGTGATCAAGCATCGCCGTGATAACGCTCTCAGCGATGGGATACGTATGAATCCCCGGTGCATTCGTCAACGTAACCGAACCATCCAGCACCTCAGTTGTGATGTTATCACTGAAACCCGTACTGCAGAGCTGAACCCACCTAAGTCCGGGTCTGAAGAACTTTTGGTAATCCAGCCAGTCAAGCTCACCGTGATAATGGGTCCTGTTACCACCCTCCGCCAGCACAACTTCAAAATCAGCCTCATCAGGCACTTTATCTGGTGGAACCTCGAATAACTCAATCAAAGGACTCACTGCCTTAATCTGCGCAATATGTCTCTCTTGCAACCAATTCAAATCTGATCTGGGATACTGGTAACCCCTTGGAATCCCGCTCACGGCGACCTTAATAGTCATAGCTAGAGCCAGACGTTTATCATATAAAAGATTGAAGAAAGATTAGGGCGCGATACGACCAGGAGGCGCAGCCTCGATTCGAGCCTCGTTCCACTCAAGATAGACCTGAACAATCTTCAACAAGATGGTGCCTATAGAGATATACACGAATACTCTGAGATCCATTGCGATGCTGCTCTGTGCCCCCTGCATGGCTATATCGAACTGGGTGTAACCGAGACCCGCGATATTACCCGCCCCCAGCAAGAGCACCATGAATACCAGCGATGAACCCGCTTGCGCGATCTTCACAACAAGCGCGATAACACTCGAAGGATCAACGAAACCCCCAACAAGTGTAAAACCAGCCGTTACCGCGCCGATGATCATAATCTGATTTATGAAACCAGCTAGATCAAACCCACTCTGCTCGATCTGAACCGCCAGACCCGGTGGAATATAGCTAGGAAGCATATACGGGATACCCACGAAGAGGATCAATGTGATAGCAGCCGAGATGACTGCGCCAGTCTTGCTCGTCACTACTGGGCACCTCCCTCGATAACCATGTGGTTACTAAAACTAATCAAGTCATACAGGGTGGTGACGCTGATATACGTCTCCCACTGCAGATCGATACCCTCTTGGAAATACTCCTGAGCATCCGCCTGAGAGATGGATAACTCAAGCTCAACAGGTACAATCGAACCCGGTGGAATAGTAATGGTTGCTGAGTCAGAAGCGACCTTGACCCCATCTATTACCATACCTACACTCACTTCCATGGTAGCCTCAAGATACCCATTATTGGTAGGCGTCAAGGTGAACGGGATTATCACGGGATCAGTGAATTGAATATCTATCTCATGTTCACCTGAGGGAAGCGCAGTCGCAAAAACACCCAACATTGTATGCATGCCTAGGATCAACGCTACTGTTGATACTAGCTGCACAAACGCTATGAGTAAACCAATAATCTTAGAGAACTTCAAAATTGATCACTAACAGGTAAGAAACCGCTCGGCGTTATATAACTATCAGTTAAATCAAGACAAATACCCTACTATTCATATATTTCTAACTGTAAAAACCGAAATCATAGAATAAGCCTTGGTAAACCTTTAAAAAACACAGTCAGTCAGAGCTAATAATATGGGCATTTGTTATCACTGTGGAAAAGAGGTTGAGCCACCGATACGGTGCCCCCACTGCAACCTTACGTTCTGTGAGGACCATCTGCCTCAAAAAGCCCATAAATGCATGGCTTTATCCAGTACTTTATCAGGGATAAAACCCCAGCCGGTCACAAAGACTATCCAATATGTGGAGCCTGAAGAAGAGGAGCCATATAAGCCACGTCCCAGAGTAGTCAAAGCAAAGAAAAACACCGGCTTCCTCGGACCGGGAGTCACTGAGAGAAAAGTAGTACTTGTGGTACTAACTTTGGCTATTAGTCTAGGAAGTATATTCATGCTGAACCAGTGGCAGCAGGACCCAGATAAGCCATCAGTAGGACCCATATTTCCGGTTTCCAAGGAAACTATAGAGCAGCAAGAATACGTATTATCCCTCATCAACAAGGAGCGTATAAAATCCCAGCTCCCAGAACTAACCCTGAACAATAACAGTATAGCTCAGCGTTACGCGGAGGATATGCTCAGAACAGGCGTGCTCAAGAATAACCCCGATCTACCAGCCACAATGGGTGAGAACCTCATGTATATGGAGGGAGAGGACTTCAACGTAACAATTGTACTGGATGCTTTAATCTATGATATGGTGTATGATGACGCGGACTACAAGTGGGGAAACCGGGATAACATCCTATACGAAGATTACACCACCATAAGTATAGGTGTCGCATACAACGAGAACAAACTATACTTGGTACAAGATTTTAGTTAAGGATTAACGAATCATAAAACCCAATAAAGAAACAATCATGATTCTTTTATGCAGAAACTAAAACGCGAGTACAAGTTCTTCATGGGTGGCTTCCTCAGCGGATTCCTATTCTACGCCTCAGTATTCATCCTAGGCTTCTACCTGCGAATAAAAGGAATACTATAAAAAAGGGGAGATTTATCGTCGATAAACCTCGACGTTATGCTGCAGATCGCTCTCACCCAATGCCTGAACAGTTATAGCGATGAGTGAGCCAAGGTTCTCCAAATCTATGAGGCTTATCACCTCATTGGGGCTATGCATATACCTGTTCGGCATGCTGATCAAGCCACAGATGGTTCCACCACGCTCAATCTGAATCGCCCATGCATCAGTGCCACTACGAGCAGGAACACCATGACGCTGACATGGAATACCATGCTTCCCAGCCTCAGACTCCATCATCTCCCATAGGGCACGGGTAAAGTTACCACCAAGAGCAACCACAGGACCCTTACCGAGCTCAATGCCTCCAACCTGATTGGGTTTCACCCCCGGCGCAACAGCGTGGGTCACATCAGTGGCGATAGCAGCCCAAGGCATGATATTATAGGCGGCGATAGCAGCTCCACGGAGCCCAATCTCCTCCTGAACAGTAGCTACAAAGTGCACCTTAATGTTCTTCGGAGGATTCTTTGAGAGTATCTCCATGGTCTTAACGAGGCCAGCTACACAGCAGACATCATCAAAAGCTGGACCTATCAGCTTATCGGAGTCCTTGGTTCCAAGTCGTGTTACATCTAGATACGGAGTACAGACGGTGCCAGACTTGATACCCAGCTTCTTAGCCTCCTCATCACTATTCAAACCTAAGTCAATGAGCATGTCCTTGAGCTCAGGTGATGAGTCCCTTTCCTTTGCATCGGTGAGGTGAGCCGCCTTAACAGCCACAGCCCCCACGATATAGTCCTCTGGTCCATCTCCTATCCAGACCTTTACCCGAGTACCATATGCGACTCGTTTATCCCAGCCTCCCACCTGCGTGAAGCCAGCGAAGCCATCTTTATCCACGTGGGTGACCATAAAGCCAAGCTGGTCATAGTGGCCAGCCAGCATCACATCCCGTTCTCCCTTTCCTAGGACCCCGATAACGTTGCCCATAACATCTACGGTGACCGTGTCACAGTACTTGC
Source organism: uncultured Candidatus Bathyarchaeia archaeon (assembly GCA_964447425.1). Lineage (GTDB taxonomy): Archaea > Thermoproteota > Bathyarchaeia > TCS64 > TCS64 > RBG-16-57-9. The sequence continues at coordinate 1,917 of CAYUTB010000072.1, read as the reverse complement.
TGAACACCTCGATGATGCGTTCCCTGCGCTGCTGCTCGAAGCCAGTGACGCTTGGCGCTTCCATGAAGTATCTCAGTGTCTCATATAGATTGAGTGTCAAATCAGTTCAAAGAATACTCGACGCATCAATGAAATAAGGATAACCTTACAAGGAATTAAATCAACCAAGAAACAAAGTGAATACCATGGAGCCGAGACACGCCATCGTAAGAGAACCCGGAAACCTATACACCAGCTGCCTTTCAGAGCACCCTCTACACCACACCGTCAGCCTCAAGAAGGCGCGGGAACAACACGCCAAATACTGCGAGACATTAGCCGAGCTAGGGCTTGAGGTCATCAGGGTCCCGAGGGATGATCAGCATCCGGATAGTTGTTTCGTTGAGGATAACGCGGTGGTTGAGAACGGGAAAGCGCTCATATGCAGGATGGCGAAGGAATCCCGGCGTGGCGAGCAAGCCGGGGTCGCAGCCGAGTTAGAGAAACTCATGCATATCAAGTGGGCTACAGAGCCAGCTACCATCGAGGGAGGCGACGTAGTACACGCAAAGGGGAAGCTCATCAGCGGCATCTCGGATAGGACAAACTATGAGGGCGTCGCCCAGATGCAGGAGTGGCTGAATATACATGTCTCCACCATATTCGACCCCACAATAATGCACCTCAAGAGCTACGTAACATACCTTGGCAAGGACATAATGATCGCCACAGAGAAATACGCTAATCACCCGGCTCTGGAAGGCTTCAACATACTGATACCACCAGCTGAGGATGAGTACGCGGCCGACACATTATCAGTAGGGGATACTGTGCTGATGGCAAAGGGCTACGAGACAGCCCAGATAATGGTCAAGGAAGCAGGATTCGATGTAATCAGCATGGATGTCTCCGAGATACAGAAATGCGACGGAGCGTTAACCTGCCTCAGCATACTGTTCTAATCTTTAAGAACATGGATTGCATAGATGCCGAATAACGCAGGTCGATAACACATTTTTGTTTTTCTTCATTCTCGTGAAAGCTGCAATTGCTATTGACTAAGTTATATTAACCATCAAATTTCAATTGATACTGATTGTCATGGTTCAGCCCATCGGTCCCCTGATGTGGGAGCACAGACTCATCGAGAAAATATTACCCCTCATACAAAAAGAGGCAAATAAAATCGAAAAAAACAATGAAGCCGACCCTGTCTTCATCGACGCAACAGTTGACTTCTTCAGAGTATACGCCGATAGAACCCACCACGGTAAAGAAGAGGACATACTATTCAGGGAGCTTGGATTGAAGAAGATCAATCCGGAACACCAACAAATAATGGATGAACTGATCCACGAGCATACTCAAGCTCGATCCAAGGTAAAACGATTATACGAGGCTAACCAGAAATGGAAAAAAGGAGACCATGAAGCCCTCAAAACCATACATGGGATGCTGCTGGAGCTCGCGGCTTTCTACCCTGAGCACATCGCAAAAGAGGACAAACGCTTCTTCCACCCCTCCATGACATACTTCACTTCCTCGGAACAGGAAACGATGCTACAAGAGTTCTACAGCTTCGACCAGAATATGATCCACTGGAAATACCAGAAAATAATCGAATGGCTAGGCGGAGAAGCATCCGAAACAGAGTCAGCAGAGCCTAAAAAAGACAGATACAAGTGTGCCGTCTGCGGCTACATCTACGACCCAGCGAAAGGCGACCCAGAACACGGAGTAAAACCCGGAACCAGCTTCAAAGACCTACCGGCTGACTGGGTGTGCCCCATATGCTACGCGGATAAACCCCACTTCAAAATGATCTAGAATGACTTATCCCCCATAACTCACCCCTTTCCTGTATGAGTAAAGAATACTACACAAAACCCGGGATGGAGAAATACCCATTCAGCTCAGCCGTAAAAGCAGGCGACTACA
>CAYUTB010000071.1:2788-12656 GCA_964447425.1 uncultured Candidatus Bathyarchaeia archaeon | reverse complement strand
ACGGAGTCGTTGATACTGTTGGTAAGTTACTTGCCGCCGCTGGCTTCATACTAGCCGGCTGGTCAGGGAGACAATGGTGGTACCACGAGAAACAGGCAAAGACTAGCGATTAGCCCAGAGTTTCTTCAGCCGCTTATAATCCTCAGGTGTATCTAGGTCGATCCGTGTCCACATATCGCCCTCAACAAACTGGTGCTCATGTCTCAGCATGATATCCTTCATGGTCTCATTTTCACTTATGTTGATGAACTCGGGGAACAGCTTACTGGATACCAGTACCGGGTGCCCCCGTTTTCCCTCATATATGGGACTAACGAGACTGGCATCTGTTGACTGCATTTTAGTTATCATTTTTTTAAGTATGCTGGGTTTGAAGCCGAAGGTATCGCTGAGTACCATGAATACGGCGTCCACATCAGCCCCGACTGCTCTTAACCCTGCCTTGAAGCTGGTGGTCATCCCCTCATCATACTCAGGATTATACACGGTCTCAGCCCCACGCCTCCTCACAGTATCCTTGATGTCTTCTCTTCTGTGACCTGTGACCACGATGGTCTCAAATCCAGCTAAAGTATCAAGAATATGTTCAATGACGGGCTTACCATCGAATATTAATAGAAGCTTGTTGACGCCCATGCGGCTGGACCTACCAGCCGCGAGGACTATCGCTTTGGTCTTCATTTCATATCCTGTGCCGCCTTCTGGACGGCACGTACGATGTTGACGTAGCCTGTGCATCTGCAGAGGTTGCCTTTCAGATAGTTCCTGATCTCAGACTCAGAGGGTTCAGGTGTCTCCTTGAGCAGCGCCTTGGTGGTCAGGATGAATCCGGGGGTGCAGAAGCCGCATTGTACTGCTCCCTCATCGAGGTAAGCCTGCTGTATGGGGTGTAGTTCCTTGCCGTTACTGAGGCTCTCGATGGTCTCCACCTTTTTCCCGTCGCAGTCTACCGCCAATGTCATGCAGCCGAGTACAGCCTCACCGTTCACGTGTACTGTGCAGGCTCCGCATTCGCCGATGCCGCAACCGTATTTTGCCCCTGTTAGCCCGAGGTCTTCTCGAAGCAGGTTTAACAATAGTTTGCTGGGCTCAACGTCGAAGCTTCGCTGCCTCCCGTTGATGTTTATCTGGATCTTCATTGCTGTGCCTCCTTTGTCCAAGCTAGTTTAATCGCCTCCATCGCCATCCCTTTAGCTGCCTCCTTCCTGTACTCGGCGGTTGCCCTAATATCGGTGATGGGCTTTATCCCCATACTCACCATCACAGCTGCCTCGGTGATCACATCATCAGTCAAGTCTTTGCCTTTGAGATAAGCCTCTACCTTCGGCAACCGAAGCGGCGTGGGGGCTACGCTGCCCAAGCCTACGCGTGCTTCCGCTACTTTACCATCTTTTTTAGTGATGGTTACGGCTAGGCTGATGGTGCTGATATCCAGCGCCATCCTGCCTATGCTGATGAAGTGATAACCTGTGTCATCACCCATCACGGGTACAGTGAACCCTGTCACCAGCTCATCCTTGGCGAGAATAGTTGCTCCGAGTCCCTTGAAGAAATCAGTGATGGGTATGTCCCTCTTGCCCTTTGAGCCGGCTATGTGTACTGTGGCGTCCTGTGTGATCAACCCGAGGGCGCCGTCAGCCGCGGGAGAGGCGTTGCATACGTTTCCCCCGAGGGTGCCCATGTTCCGTATCTGTACGCTGCCGATGGTCTTGGTGGCGAGATACTGGAGCGGTATCTTCTCCTTTACCAAGTCGCTTCTCTCGATGGCTCGCAGCTTTGTAGCCGCGCCTATCCAGATGCCTTTCTCTGTCTCTTTGATTCCTACTAGTTTTGGTATCTTCTTGAGGTTTACCAAGTGCTCTGGCTCCAGCAGCCGCTGCTTCATCTTGGGTATCAAATCGGTTCCACCCACGATGATCTTGCAGTTGTCCAGAGATGCCAGCAGCTTTGTTGCTTCCTCAACTGTCTCTGGTTGATGATACTGGAATTGTTTCCCGATGATGTGTGTGTTCCACTTGTTTATGCTGCTCATTGCTTTGCCTCCTTCTCCCGCAGAGCCGCGAGAATCTTATCCTTGGTGATGGGCAACTCATAGAACTTGACCCCGAGGGCATTCTGAATAGCATTAGCTATCGCACCAGCAACAGGGTTCAGAGCGCCCTCACCTATCCCCTTTGCCCCGAAAGGCCCACTGGGCTCATAAGTGTCCGCGAAGAAGACGTAAAAGTCATCCAAGTCAGGCATGTCAAGCGGCGTGGGTATCTTGTAGTCAGCCATAAAGCCGTGGTTCAGCAAGTCACCTGTCTTGTGATCATATGGTGTGTCCTCGTTTACCGTCATGCTCCACCCCTGAGAGAATCCCCCGTGGATCTGACCCATAGCCAGCTTGGGGTTGATCACGGTGCCTATGTCGGCTCCAGCTATAACTCTTGTAAGCTTCACCTTTCCCGTCCACGTATCTACCTCAACCTCCACGAAGTAACCCGTGAAGTGCGGTGGGCAAGCTGGCTGCCTGTAGCTATCCACAGCCGCTATGGTTCCCAGATTCTTGTGCCTCATCTCGTAAGCTAGTTCCTTGAACGTGATCTCACGTCCCTTCACGCCCTCGGCGTATAGAACCGCCTGTTCTCGCTCAGGGTCCCATCTGAACTTCAACGCATGCCCATAGGCGTCCAGTGAACGAGCCGCCGCTGCCCTGATCTTCTCCTTCACCTGTCCGGCTACCTTTAACGCGGCTCCTCCGCCGCTATAGATGCCCCTTGACGCGTGTGTGCAAACATCATAGACCGTGGTACCGGTGTCTGCACTGACGATGTTTACCATGTAATAGGGTACGCTGAGTTCCTCCGCGATTATCTTGGCGTTTGCATCCATCGTGCCTCCGCCGTGGTCCATCAACGCAGATATGTAGTCGAATGTCCCGTCCTCGTTGAGCTTGAGCATGGCTCCTCCGAAGTCAACAACCGTACCGGGCACCGGCGCCCCGGCGCTGCTAGTGTGGTAGCCTCTGCCCATGCCGACTCCTCGGCGGTATCTGCCTTTCTGATCCTCGGCTCTGGGTCGTTCATACCATCCGCTGAGCTCCGCGCCTGTCTTTAGTATCTCCTCCACGCCGCAGCTCTGGATGATACTCTGAACGGATGGTCCCTGACCCCAGAAGAGGTCTCCCTCACCGATGTAGTTCTTGAGCCTGAAATCCAGTGGATCGATACCGATCTTCTCAGCGAGTGCATCCATCATAGTCTCGACTACCCAAGTGATCTGCGGGTTACCGTAGCCCCTGAATGCGCAGGCTGGAACCTTGTTTGTGTAGACAGCCTTACTCATGTAGCTCTTGTGGGGAAGCTTGTAAAGGCTCACCCACCAACCCACAACACAGCCCAGCAGTGGATATGCTTGAACCTGATGCCCCCCGATATCGAGGTACGCGTCCAGATGCCCCGCCTTCAGTATACCGTCTTTTGTGGCGCCCAATTTTAACTTAAATATCATCTGATAGCTGCTGTGGTCGTGAAGGTCTTCTTCACGGGTGTAGCTGAGCTTTACGGGTCTCCCTGACTTCAACGCCAACGCCACAGCTATCGGGATCGGAGGATTCACCTGAATGCTTGAGCCGAAGCTGCCACCCAGTGGCACCTTTATTACCCTGATCTTGCCCATGGGGATGCCGAATATCTCATGGAGGAGTATCCGTGTGTTGTGCAGCGTCTGTGTTGTACTCCAGACCGTTATGCCTCCATCGGGCTCTGGCCTGACCAATACGCTCTTGGTCTCCATCTGGGTGTGGTAACGCCGATTTGTCTTGTAAGTCTCCTCGACGATGTAATCTGATTCCTTGAAGCCTTTCTCTGGGTCTCCCTCAACGATGTCGAGGCTGCAAGCGATGTTGTTCTCGATCTTGATCCAGTCATCAGCCAGCATGATATCGGTGTGAATGGGCTCGGTCTCGGGCTTCATGGACTCCAATGCATCATAGACAGCGGGGAGCTGCTCATACTCTACACTGATAGACTCAACAGCCATCTGAGCCGCTTCCTCAGACTCGGCTGCAACAGCTACAATGGGCTCACCTACAAACCTCGGCTTCGCGGTGAGTACCTTCCAGTCCTTGTAGGTGCTTGATGGGATGCTCACCAATCGTGGACAGAATGTTACATCCGGCACCTCGTAGGGTGTGAGAGTCACGATAGTTGGATCAGTGACCTTTGATGTATCAATGCTCTTTACCCATGCGTGGGGATACGGGCTCTTCAGCACACGTGCATAGAGCATGTGGGGAAGAGACAAGTCAGATGCATACATCTCCCTGCCAGTTACCTTGGCTATGCCGTCCTGTCTCTGGGTGTCCCTCCCCAGAACCTTGAACGTTGAAGTGTTTGACATATGAGGAAAAAGGGGTTTCTCGGATTATAAGAATTAGCTCTTCTGAATCATGGGGGTTATTGTGTGGTTTACCTCTATGACTCCGTGGATGCTCTTAGATTTATTCACGAATCCAAGTATCTTGTCCGATGGACCCTTTACGAGGAAGATCTCGATGCAGTACCCGCCGTCGATGTGGAGATGCATGTTCCCGAAGATCAATTGATCGTAGCCGTTGCGTAGGTCGATTAAACCGAGGTGGACGCTTGTCTCATCGCTCTGCGATATAATTGTAACTGTGGATAATACCTCTCCGCGCTGCATCTTGGTGAGCTTGTACTCATTCAACATGTCTCTGGTGGCTAGCCTTAGCGCTTCTGAGCGGCTGCTGTAACCTGATTCCTCAACGAACTGGTCCAGTCGGTCTAGGAGCTCATTTGTGAGGCTGACGCTTATCACAGTCATAGTTTATTAAAAACCGGTCATAGATTTATTAATTTCTAATAAAATCACAGCTTCTCATAGCACTACATTAATAAAACAAAATGGCTCGACAGAGTGAGAAATGCCAGACCACCATCACCACGAGGAGGACCACAGCCACGAAGAACAAACATGCACCAGCTGTAGCCAAGATGATTCTCACGAGTGTGCCACGTGTGCATATAAAGGAGAAACGTGTACCTCATGTGACCATGATCACTCACATGACGGGGTCGGCTGGAATAACACGATTATCATCGGCGTAGCCATTGTAACTGGAATCGTTTTAGAGTATCTTGGAGTAGGCGGAGTCCTGCCTAAATTGATTCTAGTAGCCTCGATGCTCGCGTCAGGTTACAAGATGGCTATCAGTGGATTCAAGGGGTTGATGCGGGGAACAATCGGTATAGACTTACTCGTAACCATAGCAGCCATCGGGGCTACTGCGATAGGTCAGTACTCCGAGGGCGCCCTCGTGGTCTTCCTCAAAGACATATCCATGAAGCTTGAGGTCATCGCGGGGGAACGGGCTAGGCACGCTATTGAGGCGTTGATGGAGCTGCGCCCAGAAGTAGCTACTATCAGGAAAAACGGTGAAGAAGTCACCATCTCGGTTGAGCAGATACTTCCGGGTGAGGTTTTCATTGTAAGACCCGGGGATAGGCTGCCCCTCGACGGCGTTGTGATTGAAGGGGATACCACGGTTGATCAGTCAGCCATGACGGGGGAGTCCATGCCCATCCATAAGGGTTTAAATGACGAGGTCTACGCTGGGACGATAAACCTCGACGGGTATCTAGCTGTTCGAACAAAAAGAGGCTCCTCAGAGAGCATGCTATCGAATATTCTCAGGATGGTGGAGGAGGCAGAGGGTAGGAGAAGCCCAACTGAGACGCTGGTTAACCGCTTTGCACGATACTACACTCCAGCAATCATTGTGTTGGCGATCCTGTTCGCGATGGTTCCTCCTCTGGTACTGGGCTCGCCTTGGATTCCATCGATCTATAACAGCCTCGTGCTGCTGGTGATAGGGTGTCCTTGTGCGTTAACCATAGCAACCCCTGTGGCAATGGTGTCTGCTATCACAAGCGCGAGTAGAAACGGTGTGCTGATCAAGGGAAGCGCCTTCATCGAGAAGATAAACAAGGCGAAGGTCTACGCGTTTGATAAGACTGGGACATTGACGGTGGGTAGACCAGAGGTGACTGACATCATACCATTTGATGTAGGAAAGGATGAGGTGCTGGCAATAGCATCCGCGTTGGAGGAGAATAGTAAACACCCCATCGCGAGCGCCATAAAATACAAGGCAACTGAGTATAAGTTGCCCCATTATACTGCAGATGAGTTCCTGAGCTCAACAGGCAGGGGCGTCGAGGCGAAGATAAACGGCGTAAAATACAGGATGGGAAACCAGCGCCTCTACGATGAGCAGGATTTAATGTATCCAGTTGAGGCTATCAATGAGCTGGAGGCACAGGGAAAAACAGTCATCATCCTATCCAGAGAAGACGAGGTAATGGGACTAATCGCCCTTATGGATCAGGGAAGAGCCACTGCTAAACAGGCGGTGAGAGAACTACGCAGACAGGGCATGAAGGTCGAGATGCTCACCGGAGACAACGAGACCACCGCAGCGGCAATAGCTGAACAGGTGGGCTTCAACGGGTACCACGCAAACCTGTTACCTGAAGAGAAGCTGAAGATCATCGAGGAACTCAAGCAGCATGGACAAGTCGTTATGGTAGGAGATGGTATAAATGATGCACCTGCCCTAGCTGCGGCTGATGTAGGGGTAGCCATGGGTGGGTTAGGCAGCGACATCGCGTTAGAGACAGCGGACATAGTGCTTCTGGAAGATGACTTGACGAGACTGGTCTATTTGCAGAGACTCAGCAAGACAACGCTGAGCAGAATAAGGGAGAACATCACCATATCTGTGGTCATGAAGCTAGCCATAGTGATTCTCGCAGCCTTTGGGGTCATCAGCCTCTGGGTCTCGGTGGTTCTAGGCGACGTCGGATTAGCTCTGCTGGTTATATTGAACAGCATACGGATCAGTGGGGTAAAGCCCACATCTCTCAGTAAGGAATAAATCGTATACCTACTGCATATGGACTGCGATAATAACATGGATGATGAACTGGAACGGATAAAACAGCGACGCCTAGAGGAGATGAAACGCCTGCTATTGTTAAAGCAGCTAAAGGAACAGAAACCAGCTGAACCAGAGCCAGAGAAACCAAAAGAACCCACAAACAGAGACGTACTCGACAAATACTTCGGTGACAGGGCCTGGGAGGTCTACAACGCAGCCGCATATCAGTACCCACAGGCCATGCCACAGGTCGAAAAGATACTTGTAGAAGGCATGAAGACTGGCAAGATCAAGGAAGTCATCGAAGGCGCCGCATTGATGGGTTTCTTCAGAAGCATTGGGATACCCGTGAGACTCCAGACAACCATCAGGATAAGCGAGAAAGGCGAATTAAAGACACTAGAACAGAAGATGAAAGAAGACCAAGACTAATTGAATTTTTCGAATGCCTTGCTAAGCTCTTCTTTTGTGGGGATCTTGCCCTTTGCTAATATCTTGCTGTTTAACGCGATGATTGGAGCGTTTTCAGTCATGTACTCCCCATATGTATAATGGGTGACTGTTTCCTCTCCGCTGGTTACGAGGACCATATTAAGGCGCTCTATAGAGTAGTCTATATCCTTGGTGTCCACGAATTCGAGGTTGCAGTTATCACAGGTGCTGTAACCTATCTCCTCCAAGATGAAGTATAGGTCATCCATCTGTTCCTGCTCAGACTCGTTGAAGCCACAGTTCTGATCACAGCTGGTGCATGATGAGCAGGAGATACCGCATCCTGTGCCACAGCTATCAGCGTTCAGCCGGGGAAACACCGTGACTTTGACCTGTTTACTCATTGGCTAGAGGGGATGCATCGTCGCTATTATAGCTTGACTTAGAGGAGAATCACCGAAGATGCCTTGAAGGAGATGTTCACTTCTTTGCCTAGGATTAGCCCCATCTCGTCGAAGCTCTTTCTTGTGATCTGAGCCCTGAACACGGTGCCCACGTCAACACTTATCATAACGACCCCGTTTTTCTCCTCTACACCGACTATGGGTCCGCGGAACTGGTTTCTTGCACTGGTCTCTACCCAATCCTTGCTCAATATGATGTCCTGAGGACGCACATGTATGGAGACCCTGCCCTCTACTGGCTCGGTGAACTTTAGCTCTAACTCACCTACCTTTATGGTACTGACTCCCTCAACGTGTCTGCTGATCCCGGGGAAGATGTTCTCTGTATAACGGGTTATCGCCTCCATCTGCTCCGGGGCACCCTCTTCGCTGATGACGCCGTTCTTGAGGAAGAGCACTCGATTGGCTAGACGAGAGACCTGAGGCAGGTCATGAGTGGCTATCACTATTACCCTGTGATCTGATTGCTCACGAAGAATATCATTGATCACACTAGCGTTCCCCGGGTCAAGACTGGAGGTTGGCTCATCCAGCAGGAGCACCTCGGGGTCCAGCACCAGTGCACGGGCTAATGCGACACGCTGCTGCTCCCCACCAGACAACTCCCCTGTGTCTCTATCCGTTAATCCTTGGAGGCGCACAGTCTCCAATACGTGTTCCACGCGCTCCTTGATTACGGGTTCAGGGATTTTTCTCAGCCTGAGCCCATATGCGATGTTTGTGAATATATCTCCTCTGAGGAAGAGGGGTGACTGAAAGATCATTGTCGCGTTTTTTCTGAGGAGAGGCATGTTTGAGGCATCAATAGGCAGGTCATTATACTTGATGACACCGGCGCTTGGCGCCTCTAACCCAGCGAGTATCTTGAGCAGGGTAGTCTTGCCTACACCGCTGTGTCCTATGATGCCAAGAACCTCATCCTCTATGTCTAGATCAATGCCCTTGAGAGCATGGATCTTACCATAGCTCTTAGTGACGCCTTGTAGGGAGTATCTTGTCATCTATTTGAGCCTCCTTGAAGCGATGCTATGATGTAGTTTAGCGCGAGAACCACGAATAAGAGGATGAAACTTAAGGCAAAGCTCAGCCCAAGCTCCCCCTTAGCGGTCTCCAACGCGATGGCAGTGGTCAAGACCCTTGTAATTCCCTTAATATTCGCTCCCAGCATAGTAGCTATGCCTAGCTCGGCGAATGCCCGGTTGAAACTTGAAACAATGGCGAGGCTCACGCCACTGTAAGCTTCACGCACAACTGCGATACTGGTCTCATACTCAGAAGCCCCCAGAGTCCTAACAAGATCACGTAGCTCCTTATCTTTGCTCTCGATTGCGCTGACAATAAAGGTAACCATAATGGGCAGTATGAGTATCGCCTGCCCGACGGCTACTCCAGGCACCGTGTATAGGAGACTCAATGAGCCGAGGGGTCCGCTCTTACTGAAGAGACTGTACAGGAATAAGCCGAGGGTTACTGTGGGTATGCCCACCATGGAGTTGAAGAAGAACTTGAGTCCACGCTTCCCCGGGAACTCCTTCATAGTGATAACAACGCTGAGAGGGAGCCCAACAATAGACGCCAGCAACGTGGCTAGGATAGCAGTGTGAAGTGACCGTAGGGTTATCTCTATGACCGTTGGGTCTAGGCTGATTATGAGTCTGAAGGCTTCTGTGAGCCCGGCTATGATTGTCTGCCATCCCATGGTGATCAAAAAGTGTGGAGGTTATTGTTATTGGTATAGGTCACCGGGTTGATGCCTATACGCGACGGGGCACTCTGAGCCATCAAAGTACGCTGCTTCCTCAACCCACTGAACTATCTCTGAGTCTGGGTGAGCCAGCTCAGGTACCCATGGCTTGAATAGGGTTGACCCGAAGTCGTCCTGCCCATAAGTCTCCAGCATGGTCTGCACATCATCGCTTACGAGGAATTGTAGGAAGAGCATCGAGCCATCATACATTCCCCTCGGATTCCGATCTGGGTTACAGACGATGGCGCTGTAGACGTTCAATGTATCTTTGCCGCTGTCCAC
>CAYUTB010000071.1:0-2688 GCA_964447425.1 uncultured Candidatus Bathyarchaeia archaeon | reverse complement strand
CTCTCCATGAAGGCAAGCTCCGATGCTGGAGCATGCACTAGAATCATGTCCGCGTCCCCGTTTTTAGCTGTCTCTATGGCGAGTCCTGTGCCTTGTGAGATGAAGCTCACATTGTACTCGGGGTTATTGGCTTCGAAACGGGTCTTCAGTACATCCAGTACCCCTGTCTCGTAGAGACTCGTTGTCGTTGAGACGATTAGTTGTTCTTTCTCTGCGGGTTTAGTATAGTTCCAGTATAAACCTCCTGCGATTACGATAATTAGCAGGGCGGCTACAATCATGATGTTTCTTTTATTGTTGAATCCTGACATTTGGTATCGGGCAATTAAATGCTGATATGTTTATTTATTCATATCGATCAAGCGATGTGTACCGGCAAGCATAACAATAAATAATACACTGAATTAAAAAGAGGCGAAGAAAGCTGAAAACCCTAACAGACCCCTACAACAGACCCATAAAGAGCCTCAGGATCAGCCTGACCCAGAGATGCGACTTTAACTGCTTCTTCTGCCACCAAGAAGGCGAGCACGACTCAGGGAAAGAACTCACCCCAGACGAGGTTGAGAACATCGTAAAGATAGCCTCAGAACAGGGCATCAGATACGTGAAGCTCACAGGGGGAGAGCCACTACTCAGACGCGATATAGTGGAGATCGTTAAACGTATCAAGCCTTACGTGGAGGAGATTTCCATGACCACAAACGCGAGCCAGCTCAAGGAGAAGGCGTGCAAACTCAAGGAAGCTGGGTTAGCGAGAGTGAACATCAGTCTGCACAGCCTAGACGCCGCCAAGTTCGAGGAGATTACGGGCAGAGACTACAGGGACGAGGTGAAGGCTGGTATCAGGGAGGCGATCAGATGCGGATTGACTCCTGTGAAACTCAATATGGTGGTCATGAAGGATGTGAATCACGGGGAGATCGAGAGCCTCATCGACTTCAGTAGCAGGACAGGAGCAGTGCTACAGTTGATAGAATTTCAGGCACTCGAAAATGGGACAGAGTACTATGATGAATTACACTATGATCTGGTGCCGGTGGAGGAGATGCTGGCTGCGCGCTCTGTGAGGATCGTTGAGCGTGAGATGCATCTCAGAAAGATATACTATCTTGAGAATGGGGCGCAGGTCGAGGTGGTCAGACCCATGCATAACAGCACATTCTGCGCCTACTGTACAAGGATCAGGGTCACCAGCGACGGCAAGCTCAAGGCGTGCTTAATGAGGGAGGATAACCATGTCCCATTCGTCTCGCTGATGCGCAGCGGTGAACCCTATGAGGCGCTCGTTGAGGCGTTTATGGAGGCGGTCCGTCGCAGGGAACCGTATTGGAGAGAGGGATGTTGAAGGTTAATGTTCGTTACTTTGGGCAGTTCAGGGACTTTACGGGGAAACGGGATGAGGTCCTTGAGGTAGAGGCGGGGATAACGGTGGAGGAGATCAGGGAACATGTACGTGGAATCTACGCGAAGATAGCCGCCAAGGAAGAGGTACTGGTAGCGGTGAACGGCAGCTTCGGCTCCCTTGACCAAGTAATCAAAGAATGGGATGAGGTCGCGTTCTTCCCACCAGTGAGCGGTGGTTAAAATGATCAAAGTACAGCGAGAAGACATAGATATTCAGAAGAGCCTCGAATTGGTCAGGACCCCAGATAGCGGCGGTATCGTCACCTTTCTGGGGACTGTCAGGGATAACGCAAAGGGGCGCAGTATAGCCAAGATGAGTATCGAGGTCTATGAGGCGATGGCGGTGAGGCAGCTTGAGGCTATCAGGTCTGAGGCGTTGGATAAGTATGGTGTGAATGAGATCGTGGTGATTCACCGCTATGGTGATCTAAATGTATTGGATAACATCGTGTTCATCGCTGTGAGCGCCGGGCACCGACATGAGGCGTTCAAAGCCTGCATGTATGTGATAGATGAGTTGAAGCAGAGGGTGCCCATATGGAAGAAGGAGACGACTCCCGAGGGGGATTTCTGGGTGGAGGGCGAGAAACATGAGTGAAGACCCGATAAAGATGGTGGATATATCAGGAAAAGAGACCGTGTACAGGTCAGCGACAGCCGTTGGCGTGATAAGACTCAATAAAACAACGATAGACGCGATCCGCAGCGGTGGGATCAAGAAGGGGGACCCGTTATCAGTGGGTGAGATCGCGGCTATTTTGGCGGTGAAGAGGACCCCTGAGTTGATCCCGTTATGTCATAACATACCCATCGGTAAGGTTGATGTGCAATACGTGATCATGGATGAGGGAGTTGAGGCTCGCTGTACCGTGGTCACTAACGCCCAGACGGGGGTGGAGATGGAGGCGTTGATGGGTGTAACGACTGCCCTTCTGAACATCTGGGATATGACCAAGTACTTGGAGAAGGATGAGCATGGTCAATACCCGGAGACGGCTATCTCTGATGTGCGGGTACTGGAGAAGAGGAAGGGAGAATGAGCCACCCAAGAGACCAGCATGCCGTGACCAGCTTCGCGTTACTGGTAACCAGCGACAGCAGAACCTTTGAGGATGACGAGACGGGTAAACTCGCAGTGGAGCTCATCGAGGCAGCCGGGCACAGTGTAACACGCAGGGATATTGTACCAAATGACGTGGCTAAGATCAAGATGTGGCTCATGGAAGCCATCCGGGGAGACGCCCCGGTGATAATCACCAGCGGAGGAACAGGAATAGGCAG
>CAYUTB010000070.1:9737-12712 GCA_964447425.1 uncultured Candidatus Bathyarchaeia archaeon | reverse complement strand
TAGATAGACACCCAGAAACTAACACTCATCAACTGTATCGCCTCAAACATGAACCGTGCGCCGATGACGAATAGGGTATTCAGAGTGAGGTGAACCCAGCCGGAGCCGAGATCGATGAAATGCTGTGCCAATCCAGTCCCAACCAGCATGGCTCCAAACCAGAAACCCACAACGGGGTCAAACAGGTAAATGCCTGATGCCAGACCCATGAGGGAAAATAGGGCGCCCATGACCAGTCCGGTGCAGCCAGCGCAAAAAACACGTTCACAAAGCACCACGGTATGACCGGGGAATCGCCCGCAGTCGGGGTGATGCCCTGTTACTCCATCCACTCCACGTCGCTCGCTTCGTGCCCCAAAGGAGCACCATTTAGGGGCAACCCCTGCAATGATGCCGAGAACACAGATAACGGCGAAGGCCAGCGTGAAGATGTTCTTCTGAGCAGGAAACATGTTCTCGGGGGGGCTCTGGAATACGAGTAGGGTGGTTACGAGTAGGCTTGTCTCAGATAGTAAGACATAGCTGAGTTGATCCCTGTGATGTCTGATGTATGGGATCAGATAGCCTCGGGTTAATTTGGCCCAGTCTGGGAACATGAACGGTGTTCTAGCCCTGTATTGTTTGTACTCGTCTCCGAATCGCATGGTGAGCCTTGGTTCTTCACGCTTCTTTACTATAATGTAATTCACTAGGAGCACCATGGGGGTCAGGGATAACATCATACCGATGCTCTGAAACATCAACCCCATCCCAAGGGGAAGCAGGCTATACCCAAGCACCATGGGGTTCCTAGAATAAGCGTATACCCCATCCACGACGAGCCTGCTTGTCTCCACCTCGTGGGCTGCCTCACCCCATGGAAGCCCCCCGCCAGTTTTGTAGAGTTGGCGAGTGGATCTGATGCCAAGACTCAGCCCCAAGACCATCACAGAGAAACCAGTGAAGAGATTCAATGGAAAAACAGGGAAAACAGGCAACTCAAACACCCGATCCAGCCATGAGCCAGCGATAAACGTCAGGGCTGGCGCAGCCACGAAGATAAACAGGTACCCGAGAAGTTCACTGGGCTTGATCTTGGGCTGCATAACTAATCCTACTTGAACAAGCCTTTCAGGTTTGCCAATATACTCTGCTTCGCCAGATACCCATAGGTACGCCGGGTAACAGGGTTCTCACTCAGAATACCCCTGTATCTTCTGGGCCATGAGCCGAAGAACTGGTTATAGCATTCGTAGAGCTCCCGCTGAACCTCCTCGCGGCTCAGATGGTTTGTAGGCATGATGGCGTGAACCATATCATAGTTGGCCCAGTTGGTGTCCATTATCCAGCCCCTCTCCTTCGCCTCCAAATAGATCTCGGTACCCGGGAAGGGGGTTAACGCGAAAAACGATGCTATATCCGGGTCAAGATAATCCGCGTATTCTCTTAGAGCCTGCACTGATTCCCGGTTGTCGCTCTGATGCCCGACGATGAAGGTGCCCTGACTGAAGATCTGGTTCTCTCGTAGTGTATCTACTGCCTTCTTTGAGTTGTTTTTCTCCAATCCGCTTCTCCTGAAGCTGCTGAGTATCTCCTCGCTGGAATTATCGAAGCCAACGAGAGCCCAGACCGCGCCTGCTTTCCTCAGCTTACCAACGATATTGGGATGAGCCACGATATCGTCTACCCTGATTTGGCAGAACCACTGGATCTCGTCACCCAATCCACGCTCAATCAACCCGTCACAGATTTCCTCTGTGCGTTTATTCAGCCCAAAGTTATCATCCGTGAACCAATAGAACCTGCTCCCATAATCATTGTAGAGCCTTTCGAACTCATCCACCACGAGACCAGGGGACTTGGCTCTGTGGCTCTGTCCCCAGAAACGCCACTGGCTGCAGTAGCTGCAGTTATGGCGGCACCCACGGCTTCCCTCAACTATGGCGAAGGGCTGGTTCTCCTCAGCCATCAACGAGAAGTAGTATCCCTTCATGTGCTCGGCTACATGGTGATAGGCTGGTGGTGGGAGCTGGTCTAGGTTGCAGATGAGCCCCCGATCCGGGTTGTGGACAATGTTTGCACCTCGGTAGCTCAACCCCAGAACACCGTCGATGCCTGAGCCCCTTTCGAAGCAGTTTACTAGCTCGGTGAAGGTCTCCTCGCCCTCCCCCCTGACTATGAAATCCACCTCAGGGTACCCGTTCAAAGTCTCCTGGGCTAACGCTGTGAAGTGCTGTCCACCAAGCACCGTCTTTACCTCGGGGTCCAGCTTTTTCGCGGTCTGGCATACCCTGATACCATAATAGGCGTTTGCGGTGGACAGCCCGGATGAAGCCACGATATCGGGGTGCAGCTCGGCTAGTCGATTCTCCAGCCCTGTCCAGTCGAGTCCTTCGGATTGGCTGTCAACCACAGTGATCTCGGTTTTCGGTCTCTCACGCTCTAGGTATGCTGCTAGGCAGAGTAATCCAAATGGTGGGGGTATGTATTTTCCCATGATAAACCAGAAGTCCTTTGGTGGCTCGACGAGGGCGATCCTCATATTTTGAGGCACGGTGTCAATACCAATAAACCCTTCGAGAGGAGTTGATCATACCGGGGTCTCATGGTATTTATAGGTAATAAAATATGGAGCAATATTCTATATAATATATAACTATCTAACGTGTAAGAATAAGGTTAACAACAGATCATATTTCATGAAAGTGTATACGGAAACATCTAATCTATAAACTATAAATCTTAAATACTGCCTGCAATAGACGTTAATTCGAGGAACCAAAACCCCCTTCAATACTAGGTATGGGCTCATCGCTTGCGAGAGTCCCCTAAGTCGAAGGGGCATCCCTCCTCTTATCGTTAATAAACCAGCTTACCACAATTCCGAATCTAAACCTATTATAATAACCATCCACCCCAGAAGGGTACTATGACCAAGATCGCCTTGATCGGTTTTGGCGTCGTTGGCCAAAGCTTCGCCGAGATAATCAGAGACA
>CAYUTB010000070.1:0-9637 GCA_964447425.1 uncultured Candidatus Bathyarchaeia archaeon | reverse complement strand
AACCAGCCTTATCTCATGTCAGGGCTGCCCTGAGCAGGGGAAAACATGTTGTGACAAGCAACAAGGGTCCAGCTGCATTGGCGTATAGAGAGCTCAAAGAACTCGCAGACAAGAACAGGGTTCAGTTTAGGATCGAGTCAACGGTACTGAGCGGCACACCTGCCATCAACTTCGCCACAGAAAGCCTCGCAGGACACAGCATATACGGCGTCAAGGGGATAATCAACGGCACAACCAATTATATTCTCACGAAGATGGAGCAGGGTGAAAAATACGGGGATGTGCTAAAGGAGGCTCAGGAACTGGGTTACGCAGAGGCAGACCCTACCGCGGATGTTGAGGGATGGGATGCAGTAGCCAAGATAATGATTCTGGGCAACGCCGTACTGGGCGGTGAGATGAAGACAAGCGACGTAGAGCGAGAGGGCATCACGGGGATCACGCCTGAGATGATCATGGCAGCCAAGAACAGGGGTGAGCGCATCAAACTCATAGCAGAAGCATATATCGAGGATGGCGTCGTCAAGGCAAAGGTCGCTCCCCAGAGTATTCATTTGTCTGATCCATTAGCAGGCGTCGCAGGCACATTGAACGCGTTGACAGTTATGACGGATGGACTCCAGGATGTTACTGTAATAGGTGGAGGGGCAGGCGGATTGGGCACAGCCCATGGCTTGCTCAGCGACATATTAGCGATAAACAGAGTGAAAGAAGGCTAGTAGCCCAACGCGGCCCCCAATCTACGGGGGTCAGCGGTACCCTTCAACGATTCAGCTTCTCTCCAGACCGCCTGCATACTACCCATGGGCCAGTGATACTCGCCCAGTGGACGGGGCATTATACCCATCCGCTTCAAACCCTTAACAACATCTATGCTGAGCCTGTTCTCCACCTCCAGAGTCCAGTCATCCATCAGTGGCCAGAAACGAGGCGCATCAATCGCCCTGTAAGGCGCCCACCCAAACTCAAGTATGCTGACGAGGACCTCTGGGACAGTGAATATGCAGTCACCGGGTGACCCTATGCCCATCCACGGCTCGCCCTCTCTAGCTATTATGGTGTTTGCGATGGCGTGCTGTGTCCTGCCACCGGGCTCCACCATTGCGTACCGTTCCCAACCGATACCGCTACCGGGAACACCGTCCACCACGAAGCCGGGGATGCCGCCGCCGCCCGTCTCCATCATCTGAACCCAGTTGCCGTCCTTATCTACGATGCTGAGCTCGCAGCTGTCATGGGGAATATGCCCTGTGGCGGGTAATGAGCCCATGTGGGCTGATTTACTGTGTGTTAGTTCAAGGTAGCGCGTCAAGTCAGTCTTTGGTCTGCTCTTCTTCCAGAGATCAGCGATTACCTTATGGTAGTCTCCGCTGAGCAGGGTCTCCAATGGGTTATCGTAGTAGTCAGGGTCGTGGATGAGGTTTCGATCCAGGTGGGCTCGTCTGAGAATCCAAGCAATCAAAGCCAATGTCTCAGCGGACTCGGTGTAGTGCCCATCCAACTCAAAATGCTCCAAAACCCCAAATAGGAAACCAGTATAGAAGCCACCACGTTGAGGCGGAGGTATCCCGATTAACTCATTCTCCTTGTAGAGTGTGTGGGTTGGCTCAACCCAGATAGCGTCATAGCCAGCGACATCCTCCAATGAGATCATCCAGCCGAGACCATTAGCCTCCTCCACCAGCCGCCGAGCCCATCCACCGCATAAAAAGTAATCCGGACCCTCCACAGCTGACGCCTCAAGGGTCTTGGCTAGGTCGGGGCGCCTCCAGACCATACCAACTGGAACCTGAAACCCATCAGGGGCAAAGTGCTCTCTGCCGCTTGGGAAAAAGGTGCGACCCTCCAGTGTGCTGGACCTGCCTCCGGCTCCACCGTAGAGGAGCGCGTACTCCCAACTCGTGACCACATGCCCGTCTCTGGCTGCCTTGATGGCTGGCTCTATGAGCTCACCCCATGGCTTGGAGCCGAAACGCTCAAGCATCGACTTCAAACCAGCCGATGAACCCGGGATAGCAGCGGCAGTAGTAGGCGCATATGGGTGTGGACAGAATGGTGCGAGCCCCGTGGGAAGAGTCGGTGAGGCATCCATGAAGTAGCTTTTCCCCGTCTCTGCGTCCCAGTAGAGGAAGCTGACGGTTCCGCTGATGGTGGTCATGTGGGGCTCATAGACTGGTCCGGCTAGGCTTCCCGCCACAGCGGCATCCACCGCGTTACCCCCACCCTTCAATACATCGATCATTATCTTGCTGACCATGGGGTGGCTGCTGCTCACCACACCACTCTTTCCCGATACGACCTCTTTTGGTCCCTGCCTAGGCTCCATAAATTATCCTGTGCCCTTTAAACCTAAAAAGCTTCAAAAACCATAGAATTCAATGTTTAAACATGCATGAAGAAAGAGCCCTGCCTGACTGGGTCTTCAAAGACAAACGCCCAACAAGAGACAAACAATACTTCGAGAACCTGACCCGCTGCGTATTTCAGGGTGGACTCAACTGGACCATGCTAGCCAACAAGTGGCCAAACTTCAAGGCAGCATTCGATGACTTCGACATCGACAAAGTAGCTGGCTATGGGTTGGAGGAACAGGAGAGACTGCTAAACGACGCGGGCATCATCAGGAATAGGCAGAAGATCATGTCCACCATCAGTAACGCCGAGGAGTTCAAGCGAATAGCATTGGAATCCGGTAGCTTCCAGAAGTGGCTGGATGGACTTGACAAGAGTAACAACTACAGCTATGTTGTGAAGCGCCTTAGCTCAAGATTCAAACGTGTGGGACCCGGCTCAGCATCCATATTCCTCTGGAGCGTCGGCGAACCCCTCCAATGGGACTCTAGCCTCTTCGAGAAAAGCCCAAAGAAACTCGCATAAATGGATCAGGGCTCTAGTTTACAAAACACTACCATTTTTACAGTCTAGTTCTCGTTATCGAGGTTCCTGAAACCCTTTTATCCTATTCAGCTAGGTGTGGTTGGCTCAAGGCGGTTGGGGCGTCTAAAAGGGGAAGGAGATGAACGCCGCCTTGAGGCTACCCTCCTCGCAGCAGGTCCCTCTTAGAGGAGATGTAGTCCTCTACGAGGGCTTCCCCTAAATTCTCAGTATCAACATAAGCGACACGTCCCAGATTCTCCTTGGCGAGCGCCTGAGCGAATCGGCGGAGGTCCGCCTCCTCATCCAGCATAATTATGTTCAGTACGATGCCGTTGACCCTGTAGAGCCTCGCCTCCTGAATAACCGCCTCAACCGCCTTGCTGAAACCCACAAACTCCCCGTCCAGAAAATTAGGCGCAGAATCAGTGATCAGGTGAACCTGCTTATTACCCGGCAGATAGATCACTTGTTTCCTGTAGGCTCGGAGGGCTGCCCTGATGTCCGTGAACTTCATCTCAACAGTGGAAGCAGTGATCATCCATGGCTGAACCTCACGGACCTCCTCGCTGAAGGTGAAGACCCTGAGTCTATCCTCGGGGTACCTGAGTCTCATCAACTCCGCTAATGCTAACGCGGTCTCGTTGGCTGCCTCTATCTTGCCCCGTTTGCGCATGGATGCGCTCTGATCGACGAGTATCCCGAAGTGCAGTTCTGTGCTATGTCTGGGCTCAAAAACATGAAAGTCTCGAATAGATAACTGGCTTAGCCGAGCCCCACGCTCAGCGGTGGCGAGGAGCGTCCTCTCGATATCAATCCTGTGATACAGGTCACCGGGCTCAAATGGGCGACTCGTGGAACCCGTCCAGCTCCCTTCACCAAGCTCCTCGATCTTATGCGGACCCAGCCCCCGTCTTTCGAGACTCATCAAAATACGGGATAAAAGACCCTGCCCCATGACACGGGCACCCTTACTGGTCAAACGTGGTCTCCCAGACTCAGCGTCGAGCAAACCCTGCTTCTCAAGGTCCCCAAGCACAGCATCATAGTCTTTCCGGGTTACACCCTTCTGCTCCCCTGAGAGTTCCTCTAGTTGCTGCTCAAGATCATCTAGATCGGCGTCAACGAGGTCATCGGGGTCTAGCTCGCCATCGATCTGGCTCTGCTTGATATCCTCGATGTGTTTCTGTAGCTGTTTTCTATCTTCCTCGGCTTTCTGGTATCGTTCCTCGGCTTTCTCACGCGCCTCCTCCATGAAAGCCGAGTCATAGTCCAGCCCCATGCCCATCTGCATCTTCGCGACGTCACGCAGCAGGTCCAGTATGCTCTGGTCGATGTCACTGCATGGGTTACTGGGGTTTTGCATTTACTTCATCCTACTTGGAAGATACAAATGGTCACTGCCGGGCAGTTCATCGATGATGTTCTCCGTTAGCAAAGTGTGGGAGATCAGTCCAACCGCTCCACTCACATAGTCAGAGTAAACAGATGGGTCCACTGCCTCAGGGTGATCCCGTATCAAGGTCTCCATATCGTTTACCAGCACGGGCTTGCTCCATGGCTGTAGCCCACGCATATAATCGATAACAGTTTTCAGATTCACGTATTCCGATAACTCTGACTTTCTTGAGAGATAGCCACCGATCTCCTTTGCGAGCATTTCTGCATCGATTTCATCGCCCAGCCCGGTGATAATGGATTTACCTACATCCCGTGCAGCGTACCATAGGACATCCTCGACCACCTCATTGTTCTTCATCATGTATGCGCTGGGGCTCTCATCGAAGCCGATGAGATCAGCTCTGATCCTTATTCTTCCACGGAGAGCCAGTTTTAGTCCCTCGGAGGCGTCCTGAAGGCTGCACACGGAGGCTTTTCTCAGCTCTGTGCTGCTGTAGGCGTGGTCGAGGCTCTTGATGCTGCCCCTTATGCTGCTACCACGCTCTATGTTTGGGCACTCACGGGTATAACGCACAGTCTTCTCAACGGTCTCAACGATCCACCACGGTGCAAAGGATTGGCGCTTGATGGAAGCAGCGTTGATATCCAGCATGGCTGCGTCCACCTGCCTCTTGGGGGCAGTGAAGAAATCATCCACGACCCTGAAGCCCTCCTTGAACATGATCTCCCGCTCCACCGACTCGTTCGGCAAACCCATATGGATCAACTCAAGCCTGTCCAGTAATGGCTCGGGCACACGGTTCACGTGACTGAAACCCGTTGGGTTACCAGTAGCCACGAAGAATATGTCGATAGGACGAACCCAGTTATACTCCTCCAAGACGATCCGGTTCTCCTGCAACATCGGGTGGAACAGCACCTGAACCTTCGTAGGAATAGCTGGAAGCTCATCAACACAGACCACCCCACGGTTTCCACGGAGAACCCCAGTCCCGATAAACGCACTGGGGTCAGTGGGGCTATCACCGCCGATGATCGCCTGAATATCCTTTACCCCCAGTATCTTCGCCTCATTGGTGTACTCGTTGCCCTGTATCCTGCTGTAGCGTTCGCTGCCCGAGATGAACTCGATCTCAGGGTCATCCTCGTCCTGGCACACTGGGCACTTCCACTCCCTCGGCCACTTGGGGTCACAGTTGTATGGGCACCCCTTGACGCGGGGCACCGGTGGGAGAAGCTTTGCGAGGCTCTCGGCTAGCCTTGTCTTGCCTGTGCCTTCCCTGCTTACTAGATAGGGGTAGCTGCCGCTGAGGACGGCTCTTATTACATCGTTTTTGGTTTCCTCTCTTCCCTGTATGTCTGGGAGGGGGTCTTTTCCTTCCCTGATGTGTTTGAGCATCATGTATCTGAGCTCGTAGCGTACTGGCATTGGCTTGTAGTGTTCTAGGTCGAAGTCCGTGGCTGCTCCTCTCCTGATGTGTTTGTATGTCTTGGTTCTTGTTCTTAAATAATGGGGGCGGTGCTGGAGAGTGACCCGCAACCTTTATTAGTAAATCTTTACCATATAAATGTAAAGATATACCAACGGTATATTCGAGGAATCAAAATGAGCCTGCTCTCAAAACACGAATCAACAGTATGGCAAGAGTTCCACAAGGGAAAAACCACAAGCGAGATCGCTGACGAGAACCCCGAGTGGACACCAGCATACACCTCGAGAGTACTCAACAGGGCACGCGAAAAAATATCCAACGCACTGCAGGAACACGCGAAAAGCCACAGACTCGACGTGGAGAGCCTACAAGACTACAAAGGAATCCTCATAGGATTCGATTATCAGGCAAACGCACAGGTCTACATAGTCTACACAGAGGCTGAGGGCATCATCGTATGGTACAGACATGAGAGCTACGCTGGGAAACTCTGCCCAGAGTGCCCAAAGGAGGCTGAGTGCAGAGAGACACTGAACAAGGTGATGAGCGAGTACAGCATCGAGTTGCGACCCGATGAAGAGACCCTGTACATGACTCGGCAGAGCACAGCCATATTCAACAAACTGGCGGCGAAAGAGATTCCCCGATACAAGAGGAAGTGAAAAACAAATGGGAAAAGAAGCGGAGACAAGAGTAATCAAACCCCCGGTAGCTAAGGTAGTTAGCGGCAGGATATTCAAACCAGACAAAGCCTACGTAAGAAAACTGTGGCTCAAGAACATAGCAGTGGCTCTAACGATATGGCTGGGAACGATGATATTCTCAGTGGGTCTCATCTACATGCTATATGCCATCGACCCATCCGAGTTCGGAAGCGCCGTTGGAAGCATGGAAGTATGGGCATGGAAGATAAACAACTGGATGATCATAGGGAACCTCATCTGGTTGATCCCAGCTGAGCTATTGACGCCAGTCTACATAAACAGCATCGAGTACAGCGTCATCAGCGAAAGCGGTGAATCCATGCCCGAGATATACGTCAAGAAAGGCGTACTCACCATCACCCGCAAACACGTGCCCTTCCGAACCATCACAAACATCAGCAGCAACACAGGGGTATTCGACAGACTCTTCGGACTGGGAAGCGTCAGCATAGAGACAGCCGGCTACTCGGGCACCAGCCAGGCTGGACCAGAGGAGAAACTCGAAGGGATAAGGTTCTATGAGGAGGTCAGAGACTTCATCCTCAATGAGCTACGGAAATTCAGGACTCCCTACGCTACAACCACAGAGGATGATAGATTTGAGGAGCCAGTGCCCAGAGGACCCGGCTTGGACGACGAGATGCTCATAACTCTACGCGAGATAAGAGACCTGCTAAAAGAAACAAAAGGGGAATAAATCCCCCTTTACTCGGGCTGCTTGAACATCTGGGCAGTCTCTTTCATGAACTTCCTGATGGGAAGCTCCTGAGGGCACTTGGTCTCGCATTCACCGCAGCTGATGCAGTTGCTGCTATGAGTCTCTGGGGTGATCTTCTCCCAGTACTTTTGCTTAACCTCATCGCTCTGACCACTCATATAGTACTCATTGTACAAGCCGAGGATATCAGGTATGGCGACGCCTGATGGGCACGGCATACAGTACCTGCAACCAGTGCAACCAACGAATCCGAGGTTCAGATAAGCCTGCTTAGCCTCCTCGATAAGAGCAAGATCCTTCGCAGATAATACACCCGGATCACTGCGCCCAGCGTACTCAACGTTCTCCTCGACATGCCTCATCTCAGACATACCGCTGAGCACAACGGTGACCTCTGGGTGGCTCCAGACCCACTGGAGAGCCCACTCTGCTGGCTTGCGCTTCTTCTCAGCCCGATCCCAGACAGCCTGAACCTCCTTGGGGGGAGTAACAGCGAGTTTACCGCCCTTGATAGGCTCCATGACCACCACTGCCAAGCCTTTGCTGGCTGCAAGCTTCAAACCCTTGACACCCGCCTGATACTCGGTGTCCATGTAGTTGAGCTGGATCTGGCAGAAAGTGAAATGCTCGGAGTCCTCCAGTATTTTCTCGAATAGCTCATAGTCGTCGTGGAAGCTGAAGCCAAGGTACTTGATCCTGCCATCGGCCTTTGCCTTCTCAGCCCACTCGAATACGCCTATCTCTTTGAGCTTGGGCCACCTGCTCTTGTTCAAGCCGTGGAGCAGGTAATAGTCGAGGTGATCCGTCTGCAGTTTACCCAGCTGCTCATCCAAGTACTTGTCAAAGTCCTCGTACTGCTCTACTAGCCAGCTTGGCATCTTTGTGGCTAGCCTCACCTTCTCCCTGTACCCGTCCTTCAGGGCTTTGCCGACGAGTTTCTCGGATTCACCGCTGTGATAGGGGTACGCGGTGTCCACGTAGTTTACGCCGTGGTCGATGGCGTATCTGATCATCTTGATTGCGTGTGGTTCCTCGATGTTGCTAGTTTCTCCCCCGATGACTGGGAGCCTCATGGCTCCGAATCCTAGGGCTGAGACCTTCCAGTCTAGTTGTCCAAATTTCCGGTACTTCACATGTGTTCACCTAAAAGTATGGGAGATCACGTGGTTCATCATTTATAGAAGTTACTTTATGGGGAGAGTTTTGGAGTCATCACTTATATTTGTATTAAACTGAAAGTAGAGGGGATGAAGAGATATGAGATTATTTTCGTAGTTTTCATACTTTTATTGCCCATAATACCAGCAGCGTTAGGCAATATGGTTGCAGTCCCAATAATCAGCGACCTTGTGCTAGAAGGCAACACAACTGAGATCATTGAGGGAGGCGAATACATCATGACTGGGGGGTTAAGGCTCTCAGGGAACTCCACTCTGACACTTATCAACGCTAATATGACGTTCACTAAGAACGATGAGGCAAGTTACACGGTATCTGGAAACAGCAAACTAACGATAATCAACTGCAGTATCAAGTGGGAGAGCCCGAGAAATATTCAGGCAACTGAAAACGCGGAAATCAATTTGGTGAACGTTGAGTTATACTCAACCCATCAGATTGATAACAGAACCTACTTCAACACAGGTTTTGGGCTCGCGGGAAACACCGAAATATCTGTAGCAGACTCCAGGATTGGATTCATACGCCTCACAGACAACGCAGGTTGCAAAGTTCAAGATTCATGGATCGGGGACTTTGGAACCCAATCAAGCCAAATAGCAGAATTCACGGGATGCGCCATCGAACGCGTATTCCTCGTTTACATGAGAAGCAGGGTCCAGATCAATCAAACAATCGTAGGCACACATGAATTGTTCTCCCAGAGCCAACTGGTCAGAGCCGGTGAAGTACCCTACGACTTTGATCTATTCAACACCACGATCATGAATCCACCAATAATCAGCGTAACAGATGGAAAACTGGAGGCAAGAAACACCCAGCTTGATGTGGTATACATCGAGGGCGATTCAGCTATAGAGACATGGAACACCGGGATATACTACCTGCAGCTACGGGACTACAGCTGGGCATTCATTGAGGACTCCAACATAGAGTACTTTGTAGCTTGGTATGGAGACTTCAACATAGAACTGGAGAACACCACACACTACAGTGTATCCACCTACAACACAGTGGGACTCAACCTAAAAACCAACGCCACCAGCATCAGCTACCTGAACCTAGATTGGGCGCAGCCCAACACACCCCAGAACGTTGAACTCCACGACACAACCATCGGCGACCTAAGCCTAAACATGTACTCACCCCAATCCATACAGTGTAACAAAGTTAGCCTAACCAACCTCACACTGGAATCAGGGAGGGGAGACGAGCCCCCCATAACCATCACAGGCTCAATAGACTTCACCCAAAGCGCAGCGATAAACCAGATAGTAAAGGACGGGTACACCCGGATCAAGCGAATCTACCTCATAGAAGCAACCATC
>CAYUTB010000069.1:0-13027 GCA_964447425.1 uncultured Candidatus Bathyarchaeia archaeon | reverse complement strand
CTACATATAGTCCACATTGGTTTGGAGATATGTATTTAAGGAAAGATTCAGCTTCATAAACACTAACAGGGGAGATCAGCCATCGCTAAATTACCAAGACAACCAGAAGTAAACATTGGCACCATCGGACACGTAGACCACGGAAAAACCACCCTAGTGCAAGCCATAACAGGCGAGTGGGCCAGCAGACACAGCGAGGAGCTCAAACGAGGAATCACAATCAAATTAGGTTACGCGGACACCGCTATATACAAGTGCCCTAACTGTGATGAGCCCGAATGCTACTGCACATCAGAGATCTGTTCAAATTGTGGGGGCACAGCGGAGTTACAGAGAGCACTTAGCTTTGTAGATGCTCCGGGTCACGAGATATTGATGGCTACCATGCTCAGTGGTGCAGCCGTTATGGATGGCGCCATACTGGTTATCGCGGCAAATGAGACCTGTCCACAGCCCCAGACAAGAGAACACTTGGCGGCTATAGAGGCAGTGGGTCTCAAGAATCTGATCATTGTACAGAACAAGATCGATCTGATCTCCCTAGAGAGAGCCGAAGAAAGTTATAATGAAATCAAGAACTTCATCAAGGGAAGCATCGCAGAAGATGCGCCGATTATCCCTGTATCTGCTCAGCAGGTCATCAACATCGACTTGCTGATTCAGGCGATGCAGGAGTATCTCCCAACCCCAAAGCGTGATTCCTCTCTTCCACCCCGGATGTATATTGTCAGGAGCTTTGACGTAAACAAGCCTGGGACAGCAATAGAAGATCTGATCGGTGGCGTAATAGGCGGAAGCATCACTCAGGGAAGCTTCAATGTCGGAGACGAGATCGAGATAAGACCCGGCTTACCGCAGCGCCAGAAGAACAAGATCAAGATGCGTGAACTCTATACTACAATCACCAGCCTCAACGTAGGTAACACTCAGGTAGATGCGGCAGTACCGGGAGGTCTCGCAGGAGTCGGAACCATGCTTGACCCAAGCCTTAGTAAATCTGATGGCTTGGTGGGCAGTCTCATTGGACAACCAGGAACTCTACCTGCAGCCGTTGAGAAGATGAAACTGGAGTACAGGCTATTCGATAAAGTTGTCGGTAGCATGACCGAGGAGAAAGTCGCCAAGATCGCGAAGGGAGAAAAGCTGTTACTGAACGTTGGCACTGCGAAGACCATGGGCGAGGTATCGGATGTCAGCAAGAAGGAGATGGAGACCCAGCTCTCGATCCCAGTCTGCGTCTTCCCCGGTGACAGGGTTGCCCTCAGTAGAAGAATCGAGGGAAGGTGGCGGCTTATCGGCGTCGGAACCGTAAGTGGCTGAGTTGCCTACTAAAATTCTCTGTGACACAAATTTTCTGCTTGTTCCACTACGTTTTGGGGTGGATATCTTCACTGAGACCGATAATGCCCTGAATGATATAACCTCGTTTTATGTTTCCAGCAGGGTTCTCGATGAGATTAATCTGTTGAAAAAAGATGCAAAACCCAGCTTGGAGAAGGAGCTTCTTTTCGCCCTTAAGATGGCTGAACTATGCAGCGTCATTGAGGATCACTCAGAGCTCCTCGTCGATGACTCATTAATTCAGTTAGCAAAAGAACAATCCATGGTGCTCGGGACAACTGACTCCGAGCTGAGAAAAAAGGCGCGACTAGCGGGTGTAAAGGTGATCTATCTTCGACAGAGGCGTTACCTGCTACTCGATGGATGACCGCTGTTTTTCCGGGATTTCACTAATTATAGGTGAAGTTTTAACGTAGAAGTTTTAAGCGATAATGCATTCCCATTGGGGAAAATAGGCACATCCAAGCCTAACGAAAATCATGTGGTGAAAGACCTTGGAAAATAAAAAATGGCATTCAATAGAAATAGACGGTGTTTTAACGGCGTTGGAGACCGCCCGTGAAGGCATCTCCGATGAAGAGGCAGCCAAACGACTCCAAGAGTATGG
The DNA here is from genome assembly GCA_964447425.1 of uncultured Candidatus Bathyarchaeia archaeon. Taxonomy (GTDB): domain Archaea; phylum Thermoproteota; class Bathyarchaeia; order TCS64; family TCS64; genus RBG-16-57-9. The sequence goes on along the minus strand of CAYUTB010000069.1, from coordinate 11,079 downwards.
GCCGAACGAACTGAAGGAAGAGAAGAAACAGCAATGGTATCACATCCTCTGGGAGCAGTTCACGAGCCTTCTCGTTATCGTATTAATTGTCTCGGCAGCCGTATCCGGTTACCTTGCCTGGCGGGAGGGCGAGGCTATGACAGATATGTATGTTATCCTGCTCATCGTCGTCATGAATGGCATTCTCGGTTTTGTCCAAGAATACAAAGCTGAGAAAGCCGTTGAGGCTCTCAAGGCAATGGTTTCTCCGCGTGTGCTGGTTCTTCGAGGGGGAAAAGAGCAATCCATCGACTCAAAAGACCTTGTACCGGGTGACATTGTTCTTCTTGAGGCTGGAAGCAGGGTACCAGCTGACTCTAGGCTCATCGAGGCAGCCAACCTAGAAGTTGATGAGGCTGCACTCACAGGGGAGTCAAGGTCCGTTGGCAAGAGAATTACCCCCGTTAATCAAGACGCGGGGATTGGGGACCAGAAAAACATGGTCTTCATGGGAACCGTCGTTACAAATGGCAGAGCCGTCGCAGTAGTCGCTGAGACAGGCATGAACAGCCAGTTTGGTAAGATCGCTGGAATGGTTCAGTCAATCGACGTTGAGCCTCCGCCCCTCACAAAGAAAATGGATAAGTTGGGTAGGCAGCTCATCGGCATCAGCCTCGTGCTGACAGCGTTTGTCTTCTTTGTTCTATGGTTCGTCCACGATAGGCCTCTCGATCAGGTCTTCATGACAAGCATAAGCTTAGCTGTATCTGCTATCCCAGAAGGATTACCAGCGGTACTAACAATCACTTTAGCGCTTGGAACTAGCCGTATAGCGAAGCAGAAAGCTATAGTCCGTAGACTGGCAAGCATTGAGACCCTTGGAAGCACTACAGTGATCTGTAGCGATAAGACTGGAACACTCACCAGAAACGAGATGACCGTCACTCGACTGCACTCAGCGAATAGAACTATCGATGTCACTGGCTCAGGGTATCGCCCACAGGGGGCTTTCGAGGAGAAAGGCGTTGAGATTAACTCGAGAGAAGACCCGCAGCTCGAGCTTCTTCTTCGAATCAGTTCGCTGAACAACGACTCACATATTCAGCAGAGCAACGGAAACTGGGTGTGCTTCGGTGACCCAACCGAGGGCGCCTTCATAGTAGCTGCTGAGAAAGCCGGAATGGGTAACAAGGCGCTTAACGCGGAATACCCGCGTGTAAGCGAGATTCCCTTCGACTCAACGAGGAAGCGTATGACTACTGTCCATAAAACCCCTGAGGGAAAGCTTGTTGCATACGTAAAGGGCGCATCCGAGGTGGTTCTTGAGCGCTGTTCTAAGATACTTGACGGTGAGGTACGCCCAATCATAAAAGAAGATGTGGAAAATAACCTCGCGGTCATGAATAGCATGGCTGCGGATGCTCTGCGTGTTCTGGCTATAAGCTACAAGGAGCTGCCTGATGACTTTGATATTTCAAACTTGGAGGTAGAAGCTATTGAGACCGATCTAATATATGTCGGGCTCATCGGCATGATTGACCCAGCTAGAGAGGAGGTTCCGGCAGCCATCAAGATGGCTCAGCAGGCTGGAATCAGGTCCGTCATGGTAACAGGAGACCACAAGATCACTGCAGTAGCCATCGCGAAAGAGATAGGAATACTCCGAGAGGTAACTGATGCCTCTGTGCTCGAAGGGGTAGAGATCGAGGCTCTCTCAGATGAAGAGCTTGATGCGGTAATTGATGATGTACGTGTCTGCGCAAGGGTCAGCCCCGAGCACAAGATGAGGATCGCTCAGAGCCTAAAGCGTCTTGGACACGTTGTCGCCATGACTGGGGACGGTGTAAACGATGCACCTGCACTAAAAGCAGCCGATATCGGTGTAGCTATGGGCATCAAAGGTACAGATGTCACCAAGGAAGCCAGTGACATGATTCTCGAGGACGATAACTTCGCAACCATCGTTCAGGCGATCAAGGGCGGTCGTGAGATCTATACAAACGTCACAAAGTACATCAGGCTCATGCTCGCAGCCAACTTCGACGAGTTCCTGGAGATCACAGTCACTGCTGCACTCGGGCTACCTGTGCCATTCCTGCCTATCCACATATTGTGGATCAACTTGGTTACTGATGGTCTGCCCGCTGTAGCCTTGAGTATTGACCCACCGGACCCGGATATCATGAAGTATCCGCCGAGAGATCCAAAAGAGGATATATTGAAGAGGTTCTGGAGGTTCATACTGTTCGCTGCGTTAGTGGACTTCATCAGTGACTTCATACCCTTCTTCTGGACCTATATTGACACTGTTGGAAGCACTGGGGGGAACTTTGAGTTAGCGGCCACAACTGCGCGAACAGTTGCCTTCACAAGCATTGTATTCTTTGAGTTCTTCTTGGCTTATCAGTGCCGTAGCGAGACCAAACACATATTCCAGTTGGGACTCAAGGGATGGACCGAAAACAAGATGCTCTTCATCAGCGTAGTCGTGGGCATAGGTCTGCAGTTCGCTATAATCTACACTCCATGGCTGAACGATGTATTCCACGTAGTACCCTTATCCGGGTTACAGCTACTCGTCTGCTTCCTTGGTAGCCTGACTGCCTTCCTGATAGTCCCGCAGAGGCTTATCCCCAAGAGGCAGTATGTCGATCATAGGAAGAACTAGTTTTCCCATCTTTTTCACATATTTTTTACAGTAATTACAGTTTTTTGTATGGTATGTGTTAATCTCTGCTAGTATTTACCGGGCTTATTTCCCAATCATTTTTATAGATTGACCCTCTGATATGAAAGGAACTATTCAACCGAAGGAGACATACAATGGTAGAAGCATGGTTAATCGCGCCGTTATCGGCTGTAATATCAATTCTCGTGGGTTTTTATCTTCACGAATACGTTAAGAAACAAGACAAGGGCACCGAAAAGATGCAGTTTGTTGCCGGGGCCATCAAAGAGGGAGCGAGGGCTTTCCTCAATAGGATGTATAGAACACTCGCGATGTTCGTCATCGGAATGGCAATAGTACTCTTTCTATTCCTACCAAAACCAATCTGGACCACATCCAACATTATGGACAATATCACTCTAGCTGTTGGATACCTGTTTGGTTCCGTCTGCAGCGGTATTGCTGGATGGATGGGAATGGATGTTGCAACTGATGCAAACCTGCGCGCAGCTAGTGCAGCTAGAAAAGGAATCAGTAAATCCTTCCCAATCGCCTTCCGTGGCGGCGCAGTAATGGGTACAAGCGTCATAGGGTTAGCTCTCCTCGGGGTAAGCCTAATCTATTATCTAACAGGTGATCCCAACATCGTCTTAGGCTTCAGCTTCGGAGCAAGCGCCCTAGCCTTATTCGCAAAAGCAGGTGGAGGCATATTCACAAAGACCGCTGATATCGGAGCAGACTTGGTTGGAAAAGTTGAGATGGATCTTGACGAGGATGACCCAAGAAACCCCGCGGTTATCGCTGATAATGTCGGCGACAACGTAGGTGATGTAGCTGGGATGGGAGCTGATCTGTTTGACAGCTATGTTGCAAGTCTTATGGCTGTGATGGTCTTGGGGACCGTTCTCGGAGGATACTTAATCAAACTACCTCTCGTGTACGCTGGTCTCGGCGCCATAGCCAGCCTCGCAGGTATATTCGCAGTAAGAGTCAAAGAAGGTGGAGATCCAGGTGCTATGCTAAATCGTGGAACCTACATCACCGTTCTCTTATTCATGATAATGAGCTACGCTGCTACAAACATGCTCGGTTACAATATCCGGTTCTGGGGTGCAGCCGCTGTTGGATTAATCGCTGGAGTAGTCATAGGGTTCACAGGTGACTACTTCACCAGCATCGACCAGCCACCGGCGATGAAAACAGCTGAGGCTAGTGTTACAGGTGCAGCGATAAACATCATCACTGGATTCAGCTATGGATTACTCAGTACTTTCCCCCCGCTCGTAGGAGTTGGTTTGGCGGCTTGGATCGCATACTCAGTAACAGCGCCTCTTGGACCAGGATACGGTGTCTACGGTATCGGTATCGCAGCATTCGGGATGCTGAGTATCGTAGGCATAGTCGTTGCAAATGATAGCTTTGGACCCATCGGTGACAACGCTAAGGGGATCGCAGAGCAGGGTGGTCTCGACCACGAGACTATACGTATCTTAGACAAGATGGATGCAGCTGGAAACACAAGCAAGGCAATCACAAAGGGATTCGCTATAGGCGCAGCTGGTCTGACTGTCATCAGCATATTGGCTACGTTCAAAGAGGTAGCTGAGTTCACACTTGGAACCGAGGTCATATTTGACCTAATGAATCCACTTGTTATGCTGGGTGCACTCATAGGGGTCGCTATACCCGCTGTATTTAGCGCACAGCTGATGCTTGGTGTAGGACGCAACGCGGAACGGATGATCGAGGAAGTCAGACGCCAGTTCAGGGAGATCCCTGGCCTTAAGGAAGGACTGGAAGGCGTGGTTCCGGAGTACGCTAAATGTGTTGACATCGCAACCGCTGGAGCACTCAAGGAGCTTCTTCCCGCTACAGTAACAGCCATCGTGGTAACGCTCGCTGTTGGATTCATATTCGGCATCGAGGCGCTCGGTGGCTATCTTGCAGGATGTATATTCAGCGGATTAGTCTTCGCCCTCCTGATGAGTAACGCAGGTGGGCTCTGGGACAACGCGAAGAAGTACATCGAGGATGGTAACTTGGGTGGAAAGGGAAGCGATGCACACCACTCAGCCGTTATCGGTGACACAGTAGGTGATCCATTCAAGGACACAGCAGGACCAAGCCTAAACACCCTGATCACGGTTATTGGGCTCGTCGCAAACATCTTTTTGCCACTGATTCTCATCTACGCTATTTTCTAGAACCCTATTTTTTCCCTATACCTTTATTAATTTGAACCAATGTAATTTGATAGCCCATCAAGGAGAAAACACGATGTACAGACACTTAAAGGAAGCCTGGAAAAAACCACAAGACAGCTACATCAAAGTAGTAATGATGCAGAGGGCAATCATCTGGAGAAAAGAGCCTTCATCAGTCAGAATCGATAACCCGACTAGACTGGACAGGGCGCGTAGCCTAGGCTACAAAGCAAAGCATGGTGTCATCGTTGTACGAACCCGTGTCCGTCGCGGTGGAAGAAGAAAACTACGTCCTGTGCTAGGTCGCAGGCAGAAACGTATGGGTGTAACAAAGTTTACCTCTGCGAAGAGCAAGCAGCTTATCGCCGAGGAGAGGACCTCCCGTAAGTACCCGAACATGGAAGTGCTAAACAGCTACTGGGTGTGGCAGGATGGTCGCTACAAGTGGTATGAGGTTATACTCGTTGATCCAAGTCACCCAGCCATAAAGTCTGATAAAGACCTCGGCTGGCTAGTCAAGTAAAATTTTCTAAAACACTTATCCTAATCAGTTATTCTTGACCAGTTGTAGCTGGGTTTAGTCGTAGTTCATTCTGGCGTAGCTCCCCTTCATGGGTTGCCTGCCAAGTATCATTATTTCTGTGTCCATCTTCAGGATGAGATAGAAGTAGTTCATCAGACCGATCTTTTTGATCCTGCGTACACTGTAATTGATCTGCATGCTTCCACTGAGCTCGACTTCTCCAAGTTTTTTGATGCGTTTGAATATCTCCACATCATCAGCGTAGGCAAGCGGCAGATAGCCTCCGAGGTCAATGAACACATGTTTTCTGAAGGCTGAGTTGGCTCCGCAGAGGTGATACTGTCCGAATAACGCCATTATCATCAACATGAGGTTGGCTGCCTCAAATATGCCCCTGTAGACGAGTATATCCAGCCAGTTCATATCATTCCAGTCAAAGGGCTTCAGGATGCCTGTTACCGCGACGACTTTATCTTTCTCGAATTTCTTCAGGATTGACTCGACCCATATCTTAGATGGCTCGCAGTCGGCGTCAGTGGTTGCGACGATGTCGTATTTGGCTGCCTTGAAGCCATCGTTTCTGGCTCCGCCCACGCCCTCACTGGTCTGTATCATAACAACGTCGGCGATCTCAGCGGCTATCTCCCTTGTACGGTCCTTGCTGTTGCCGTCTACTACAATGATCTCCATCTGTTCTCGGGGTACTGTCTGGTTAGCCAAGGCGGTGAGGCAGCGCTCTATGTTTTTTTCCTCGTTATATGTTGGCACAACTATTGATATCATTTTACGATCTTCTCCGCGGCGTATTTTCCAGACAGGATGGCTTTATCCATGTTATAATATTCCCATTCCCCGTATCTACCGATTGGCACTATGTTATGTGCATTCAGGTACTCGTGAATAACCTTTACGTTTTTACGGTGATTAAGATCGTATATTACATAGGCGTATTTGAAGTCTTTTGTTTCGCATACTTCTATTTCATCGTTATCTGTTATGAGGTTGGTTTTAACCAGATCCTGTAGCACCTGTTTCTTTGTCTCCTCAAGATCCATCACCCGGTCCCTGTAGGTTACCTCTACAAGTATGCTGCTTCTAGCCTCTGGGGTCGTGTATGGGCTGAAGTTCATTGGGAAGCTGATCCTGTTGAATACTAGGTCCGGCTCCGGGAAATACAGCCAGTGCTTATCCGTGATATCTGGGCGTTTTACACCCACCATGACACATACGAGGCTGTTATAGACTAAGCTATCAGCTGCAGACTGTACATCATCTGGGACATCATCCATCATTTCGATTACCTCCGGCAGCGGTAAGGAGGACATCACCTTATCTGTTTCAAGGCTCTTCTCCTCTCCCTCCTCCTCGTACAGAGTTTCTACTCCGCTGCTGCTTGGGTTAAACCATGTTGCCTCTGCCCCGAGCTTCACAGACATGTCTTTTGCGAGGCTTTCTGCGAGTGCCCCGATTCCTCCGTGTTTGGGGTACCAGAACTCCGCGTTTGGGCCATAATTCATGGGCTGCGGTGCCTCTGCGCCCCTGCGCATCTCATCTACGCTGGGTGTCGGTACTCTGCCTGCGATCCACTCTGTGTTCATCAACTCCAGCGGATACTTCCATATCTTACGATTGTATGGCACCATGTAGTAATCTGCGATGCCTGAGCCCATGGTAGTCTCGATCCACTCCCTGAAGTTCTTTGGCTCTAGGTCGGGCTTCTCCATGACGCCTCTGATGCACTCTTCCTTGACCGCCTCCGGTAACGGGTAGAGGTTTGCCTCGAAAGGGTACTCTACGTAAGTATTCATCATGTAGATGTAGGCTCTGCGGCTCTGAGTCTCGATGTTACCTCGGAGTAATTTGTGGAACAGGTCTCTCGTGTATGGGTTCCTTGTGAATAGGATGTGTGGGGCTAGGTCGAATACGTAGCCGTTGATGTTGATGCTCTTGCAGAGGCCGCCAATTGTCTGGTCTCGTTCAAGCACAGTGTAGTCTGCCCCGAGATGGTACGCTGCGCTAAGCCCAGCTAGTCCTGCACCCACTATAGTGATCATAGAGTGTTTTACTGGTTTTAAAGGCATAATATATTCGTATCGCTTGCGATATGGCTTGTTTTATGAAAAATGGTTAGAAAATTAGGGCTTGAAGAATTTGATGAGTTTCTCAGCAACGATGGTACTGTTGCCGATCTGGGCTTCTTCACTGCCTGCGCCTATATGAGGTGTGCATATTACGTTTGGTCTGCAGACGAGTTCCTCATCAGGGTTGGGCTCCTGTTCAAACACATCTAATGCGGCTCCCTTCACCTTACCCTCGTCCAATGCTGCTTTGAGTGCTGTCTCGTTGATGATGCCTCCTCTGGCTGCGTTGATGATGTAGGCTCCCTTCTTCATCTTGGTGAACTGTGCTGTGCCGATCATATTCTTGGTTTGGGGTAGGAGCGGTACATGGACTGTTATGAAGTCGCTGTTCGCGTAGAGAGTGTCCAGGTCCACTGCCTCTGCCTTGATATCATCGACGAAATGCCTCAACTTATCCATGGCGACATCAAAAGCTAGAACACGCATGCCGAGGCACTTCGCCTTCTTACCCAGCAGGTAACCGATCCTGCCGAACCCGATGATGCCTAGGGTCTTTCCCTGTATCTCGAACCCGGTTAACCTGTTTTTCTCCCATTTGCCCTGCTTCATGCCCGCGTCTGCCTCGTTGATCATCCTAGCCATGTTGAGCATCATACCGAGCACTAGCTCTGCTACTGCGTTGCATGGAGCCTCTGGGCTGTTGAATACCTCTATTCCCTTTTCTTTAGCAGATGATAGGTCGACGTTATCGAGTCCTACGCCTGCTCGTGCGATGGCTTTGAGCTTCTTCGCCGCCATGATCACATCCCGTGTAACCTTGGTGCGGCTCCTAACTACCATGCCATCGTATTTCCCGATCTCCTGTATGAGTCGCTCAGGGGTGATCTCGGTATCAAGTTCTACCTTAAAACCTGCATCCTGTAACATCCGGACCCCGTCCTCGTGGATGGTGTCACAGACTAATATCTTCACCATTCTCGTTTATCTCCTGGATTTTGCGGATACTATCTGAATGATATCATTGTCCTGTAGGATATAGGTATCTCCCAGACGCCTCTTGGTGCGTGCATCCACTGCATGGATGAAGCTCTCGGCGAGGTCTGTGTGTATTACCCCTGCAAACTGCTTCGCAGTGGTTCCTTTGGGGACTAGGAAGCAGTCTGGCAGTACATGTCCCTGATGGTTTGTTAGTTTCTCGGCGTCCTCTACAGGGTAGACGTTTATCATGTCCAGTAGGTTGAAGAAGGCGGTGTTGAGTACTTGTTGAAGCCCTGTTCCGCCATACTTCTGGAAGACCTTCTCCCTGATCTTCTCAAGGGCGTTTATCTGCCCTTTTGTCAGCTTCTCAGGGTTCTTTATAGTGAAGTCCTTGTCTCCGGGGGTGTATTCGAGGAGCCCTGCTTCCGCTGCCCTCCTGAGGGCTAGCTCTGCCTCTGCGCAGGTGGGTACCACCAGGTAGCCTGCTTCCCTGATGCGTTCCACGTTTTTATCTGCGCCGTCTCTGTCTGCTTTGTTGGCTGCGACTATGAGGGGCTTGCTTACTTTACGTAGTTGTACGATAAATCTGTGGAAATCTTCCTCGGTCCAGTTGGCGCTGTTGAAGCCGTTTATACCTGCTTCGTTTACCGCTTGGGTGATCTGGAGCCTGTTGATGCCGAGTCCTGTGAGTTTTTCCTCCATGTACTTGGCGATGTGCTCCTTTACTGATTGGGCTGTCCTGCTTACCTTGTCCCAGTCTTTCTTCACTAGTGCATTGAGCCATAGGTCGAACTCGTTCTCAAACATCTGCACATCCTCGATGGGGTCATGTGTCAGTGGATCGCATGCCTGTCCATTGATGTCTGTACACCCTGAGGCATCAGCCACCACGATCAATGCGTCTGCTCTTCTAACCTCGTCGAGGAACTGGTTTCCGAGCCCTTTTCCCATGTGGGCTCCCGGAATCAGTCCAGGGGTGTCGATAAGGTCTACTGGGATTAGTCTGATGCCGTCGATGCATACGCTGTTCTGGGGGTTATCTTCTACGCCCAGTTCTTTGCATACGCATGGGGTTCTGACGTAAGCGACTCCCATATCCGCTTTTAAGGTGGTGAATGGGAATGCAGCGATCTCTACTGGTTTGAGGGTGGCTGCTGCGAAGAATGTGCTCTTTCCCACGTTTGCTTTTCCGACGAGTCCTACGATTTTAGCCAACTGGTATCATCAATCCATAACTATTCTAATTTAATACAGTATCTAAATGTGCTTGTTACATGAGAGTTGCGTCGTTATAGTGGTCATTCTATCTGCGGGAAACTGTAATCTGTAGCATAAATATACCAAACAAGCTCAGTTATCTCTTCTTCATATAATACGGGATCAATACTTGCAGTACTATGAATCTCATACACAGGAACAAGCCACTCACCATACAAACTAGTGTAATAAATTAACTGAACACTATTAACCGTAAGCAACCTACCACGAGGAAACACCTGATCAACCGCAAACCCAATACTAGGCGTAGCACTCTCCCCACGCAACATCATCTGAATCGCCTCCAATGGAGAAACACTCACATTCACATAACTTACGATCTCCACCACAGGTCTCCTTATCTCACAACTAGAAACATTATCCCTGCACACATTGATCACAAAGTCAGCACCCGGACCACTCAAAGGAATCCCCTCCAACGTGTTCTGATACTTAACTCCAACCTCTCTAACAGATTCTGTGAGATGAGAAGCAGATGAAATATGGCTTGGACCTACTCTAGATATAGAATAATTGATGGGAGTATCGTCAACCCAATAAGGTTCAAGCCTAGCTAAGAAATCCTCAGCAATTTCTATTACCTTTGATTCGTTCCAGTTATTGAAGGAATCTGGATACTCTCCATGATACATTATATCGTATCTTGTGCTGAACTCTAGACTTTTTTCATTTGTAGCAAATGTAATGATTGGATTGTCTCTGCCTATGCGTGTACGTAGACTGAACTCATATGGCTCAGTGAACCCGAAAACATTAACAGCTATCTTCTCAGCTTGGAACGAGTTGATTGGGACATTTACTTTTCTAGCGAGGGGTATGCTATCTGGTATCTCAGGCAATGTACAGTTAATTGATTCTAATCCAAAGACATGGGTGCTGTTCGAGTAATCAACTAGTTCCTCTATTATCGTGAAATGTGTCTCTACTTCGATTTTAGGTGAATTTGGGTGGCAAACTTCTTTCACCAGCCTATAATAGCCGGGGGGTAAGAAGAGTAGGGGTAATTCGTGGTTTATTGTTGAACCGGGAAAGATTAATGCGGTCTCTAAAGTAATTATAAAGTATCCCTCTGGGTAAGACAGAACCTCTGCCCATGTTCCATTCATCTCCTTATATAAGGAGAGGGTGCGACCTGCTTCAAGCCAGTCCTCTGATAGATTACGTATAGTTACATGGGCGGTGTCATTAACATGGTAGAAAACGGAATCAGTGTAGAGTTCAACCTGTAACTCAGTTAATGGTTTAGGATCATATTTCACGCTATAGATATACTGATTATCAATTCTAAGGGCAAGAAACCATGAGCCATCCCATGCCGTGCAGTTATATAATTCTCCTTCTACGCTGATATCCTTTGAATCTAATACA
>CAYUTB010000068.1:0-13213 GCA_964447425.1 uncultured Candidatus Bathyarchaeia archaeon | reverse complement strand
CTGTAGCCCCACTCGTTATCATACCATGCGAGTACTTTTGCTAAACTTCCCATAACATTTGTCTCTAGACTATCCACTACGCCGCTATATGCGCTGTGAATATAATCCGTGGATACTAAGGGTTCATCACTGTATCCTAGAATACCCTTCATGGGTCCCTCGGAGGCTTTCTTCAATGCGGCGTTTACCTCCTCTACACTCGTGCCCCGGTCCAAGTTTACCACAAGATCAATCAATGAAACATCGGGCACAGGAACCCTGTAGGCGTTTGCGTCCAGTTTTCCCTTTAGTTCGGGAAGAACCTCTCCAATAGCCTTTGCTGCCCCCGTGGATGTCGGGATGATGTTCACGGCAGCGGCTCTGGCTCGCCTTAGATCCTTATCCGCTTTATCGAGAATCATCTGGGTTCCAGTGTATCCGTGAATAGTGGACATGAAACCATTTCTTATACCGAACTCGTCATTCAGTGTCTTTGCAACGGGCGCCAAACAGTTTGTAGTACAGGAGGCGTTACTGATGATATGGTGTTTCTTAGGATCATATTTATCAAAATTTACCCCCAGCACCAGTGTAATATCAGGGTTCTTGGCAGGAGCACTAATAATCACCTTATCGGCTCCTGCTTCCAGATGTTTTCCGGCGCCTGCTCGGTCCTTGAAGACATCGCTGGACTCGATGACTACATCAACCTCCATTTCTTTCCATGGAAGCTTGGCTGGATCCGACTCATAGAGCACCTTAACCTCCTGACCATCGACGATCAAGCTGTCCTTCGTGATCTCCACGGTGAGCGGGAATTTGCCATGGACGCTATCATATTTTAGCATGTGTCCTAGTTTGGCTGGGTCTCCCCTGTTTATCGCCACGAATTCAATGTCTAGCCCTCTCTCGAAGGCTGATCTGAAGGCTAGGCGGCCTGTTCGGCCAAAACCGTTGATTGCAACACGTATACCCAAGTGTTAAGCCTCACAAGTTACAATGGTTCATGTACTTAAAGCTAATCGTGTTCGGCAACCTTTTTATTCCCATAAACAACTATGCCATCTGCGTCAATAGACGCAGTAGTATCACACTCACTAGTAGGGGAACCCCGATGAATGCGGTTCTCTTGCAAATCATATATCTAAGGATAAACGGGATAAAGAAATACCCCCGGCAGGTCCCAATCGATTCTAGGACCCCTGCGGTAAGGGTGATATTGTGAATAGAGATGATCACAAGTGAAAGACACAGAGAAATTCGCAGGCGCAAAATACGTAATCAAAGCCAACTTCACTATTGAGGGCGTTGTCGAGAAACACGATGTGATCGGGGCAATCTTCGGACAGACCGAGGGACTCTTCCCCAAGGAATTCGAGCTACGTGAGCTACAAAAGTCAGGCAAGATCGGCAGGATAGATATCGATTTAAGATCATCCAAGGACATGACAAAGGGCGTTATTATAGCGCCCAGCAGCTTGGACCGAGCCGAGACCGCTTTAATCGCAGCAGCCATGGAGACAGTGGACAGGGTGGGCCCATGTGAGGCCAAGATCAACATTGAGAACATCACCGATGTTCGCGTCGAGAAACGACAGATGATCGTTGAACGTGCCAAGGAGCTGATGCGTGACTGGGTAGTGAAAGACGGTTACGAGATCGAGAAACTGCTAGATGAGGTCCAGAGAGAGGACAAGAAGATCAAGGCAGTCCAGTATGGAAGAGAACGGCTAACAGCTACCCCCGATATCAGCCAGAGTGATGAGATAATCGTCGTCGAAGGACGAGCCGATGTAAATAACCTCATCAAGTGCGGCATCACAGGCGTCATCGCCATGGAAGGCGTCAAGGTTCCATCCACCATTAAAAGCCTAGCAAACAAGAAAGAAATAACCGCATTCCTAGACGGAGACAGAGGCGGAGATCTAATTCTTCAGGAGCTAATGCAGGTAGCGAAGCCTACCTACATAGCGAGAGCTCCAAGAGGAAAAGAAGTGGAGGAGTTGACCCCTGAGGAGATTCAGTATGCCCTGGATAATAAAGAGCTCTTACAAGTTACTGGGGCTCCGACGGTTACTGCAGTTCCAACTGTTACTGCAGTAGCTAAGGTTCCTACGGTTCCTAATGAGCTGCAGATTCTAACGAAAGACTTGAAGGGAACCCTTGAAGCCGTACTCATAAACGAGAACGGCCAGCAGGGTGGAAGAATCCCGGTGAGCGAACTCGTCGAGAAGCTCAAAGAGTCCACGGGCGTGAAGGCAGTTGTCTTCGATGGTATTGTGACTGGTCGCCTCATTGATATGGCTCGTGAGAAGAACGTTGCGACTATTATCGGTGAACGTGTCGCGGAAGGCGTACGCATCCCCCGTGGGGTAGAGGTACGCAGCTTCAGCGACCTCAATTAACCATTTTTATCCCTTTTTTCTTAATCTTCTACGAATAGCAGCGTTACCGTTAGCGATCTCGTTGAATACCGTGCCGAATGACTCATCTGGAGCCAGTTCTCGCTTTATGTAGACACCTGTTCTGCCAACTCTCATACGCCGCTCAAGCGTCCTTTGCCGTTGATGTACTATTGTTGTGTCTACGCCCAGTTTCTTTGCGACTATGCCCTCTATTCCCTTGATGGGTGTCTCTGTGTGTCCCTGCTCGTTCGGTTCGATAAGCACTAGATCCTTGTTTACTCCCGGTACCCGCTGTTTCTTCAGTAGCTCATCGTATGTTATTCTGCCTGCGAATCCAGTGAAGTCTTCCTCGGATGGGCGCAGTGGTACCAGTGGGAAGCTATAGCTCTTCAGCTCATCGATGTAGATGTAGCCTTTCGCAGCGTAGCTGGGAGTCGCCTGAACTATCTCACGTTTATTTGATCTGATTCCAGTTGATTCAAGGGTCGCCTCAATCATGGTAGGGGAAGGTGGATTTGGCAGGTAAACATCGATATCGCTGCCATCCGATGTGTCACCCCGTGCAATGCTACCATACACAATGCAGTAGATGTGGGCGTCAACCAGAGGCTTCATCATCTCAGACGCGGATGACCTGAGCGTTGCTAGGTTTCTCCAGTGCTCTTCTGAGTAGATGACTTGGTTTCCCTGCATGGTTGATGTTGCGGTCTCCTTATATTTTGAGGTTCCCAAATACACTGAGCCAATGTCATCTCAAACAAATACCCTGGGATTGTTCCTTATCGCTTGGACCGCTTTCTACTTCATCGCCAAGCAGTTGAAGCTTGAAGAGAAGGGCTGGGAAATCGCCCCCCTCTACGCGTTGTACAAGTCAACCCGTTTAAACGACCTAATCAATCGACTCGCCAAGATAAACCCCGGGGCGTGGAAGACCCTTGGAAACATCGGGATCGCTGCGAGCGTGGGTCAAGCCGGTTTCATCACCTATATTCTCTCACGGAATATCTGGAACTTTGCATTCGTCCCTGAGCAGGCTTCACCTGTTCAACCCCTCATACCCGGGGTGACCATCAGTGTCAGTAGCTTACCCTGGTTCCTATTAGCCGCTGGCATCATAATTTTGACGCATGAGCTGGGGCATGGTGTAATGTGTATCATTGAGGGGGTTAGGGTAAAGTCAGCGGCGGTGATGTTCGCGGTTATTACCTTCGGTGGGGCAGTTGAGCCTGAGGAGGAGGATATAATGGCTGCGTCTATTTGGTCTCGGCTGCGGATATACGCTATGGGGAGTATCATCAACCTCATAACCGGGCTTCTTACTATCCCGGTCTTCATAGCATTTGGGCGAACTATGCCGGTTCAGCTATACGTCTTCTTGAACTGGATGTACTTTGTCGCTATCAACCTAGCAATGATGAATATGCTACCAATTGGGCCCCTTGATGGTGGTCAGATGTGGCGAGACTTTACCCAACGATTCAGTAGCGGACCCATGCTCAGAACCGGGGCAACTTACGGATTCATCGGGTTAATACTGCTGAATATAATACTCAGTCTATCGAAGTTCGGATTAGTGCCGATATAAAATAAAAATAGGCTTAGTCTTTAGCTAACGCCTTTTTCTGTTCTTCTTGGAGTTTCTCCAGCTTACTCGGCTCCGGCACCCATATCCAGGTGATGACTAAGCAGATTGCTGCAGTTATCGCTCCTATGATGAAGATGGTTCCGAAGCTGAAAGCGTCCTTGATCCATCCTCCGAGCAGTGCACCCATTGTGCTGCTCTCATCCACTATGGTCATGTATAGACCCATTCCGAAGCCACGTATCTCTGGTCTCATCAGGTCAGCTGCGTAGGTTCTTGTGGTAGTGATCAGCACAGCGTTACTGATTGACTCAAGCGCCCTGACTATGAGCACTGAGTTGTAGTCTGAAACGTTTCTATAACCGAGCATCGTTCCCACAAGCATCAGCATTCCGATAAGGAATATTGGTTTTCTACCATATTTATCCAAGGCGTACCCTGTTATCGGGGCGAATATGAGTGTCATTAGGGCTCTCACTGCGAAAAGGTAGCTCATGCTGCTTAGGTCGATGTTCAACTGTTTAAGATACAGGCTGAAGAAGGGGTTTACCATGGTGTTACCTGTCCTGTAGATGAGTACAGCTACGAAGTAGATGGCTACAAACTTGCCGAGGCTCTTTATGTCTGTGCCAAATGTCTTGAGGTTAATACCATGCTTTGAACGCGTTTTATGCATCTCCGTTACATGTTCTGGTCTAGTCTCTTTCACCAGCAGGAATATCATAACCGCGCTAACTGTGACAAAGGCTCCACATGCTATGAAGTAGACAGAGTAGCTGGTGGACTCTAGGAACGCACCTGCGAGTATGGGCCCCACGAACTGACCTACACCATTGGACATAGTGTAGAGACTCATGGCTTTCCCACGCTGTTTAGGTGGGAAGATATCCGCCACCATGGTGGTGATTGCTACAGGCGTCATGTAGAACGCGAAGCCCTCTATGAATCTGAGCACCGCGAACATTGTGAAGCTCTTCTCAAGGAACGCAAACAGGAAGAATACAACCGCGTATAATGCAACCCCCGCGAACAGTATCGGTTTCCTGCCATGGCTGTCACTATATTTTCCAGCTATGATGCTGCTGGCGATTCCAGCGAAGGTCCCGACGGAGATGAGGAACCCGATACTGGTACCCGACATCCCATACTCCTCGAAGAATAATGGAAAAACCATGTAGATTGTGCTCGTAGTAACGAACATGCTAATCATCGAGAGCACGATAAGGTAATAGTTCCGTTTCTGGGCAGATGAAGGCTCCAATGCGTTGCTCATTATATGTACCTCTTTGAAACAGGGCATCGGGGGGTCTCGGGGATATAAATCTTAGCACGCACAACGTTTTTACCCAACACCTACAAGCTATAGGTGCAGCGGTAGGTAGGACCGGGGAGCTAGCCCTGCCCCACACCTCAAACGGGACACACGGAGGGGTCAGTAACCTGCAAAGGGATCGGAAGCGGACGGCGAAAGACTCGGTGCTCTTCGTCGATGTCCTGCCCAGTGGGGTCGGCGGCTGTTCCGTGTACACTCGTAGGGGTGCAACTGGACACTCGACGGGCGAACCTGGCCAGGCCCGGGAGGGAGCAACCTAAGTCCGAACGTTTGACGCTCTCTGGAAATCGGGACGGAGAAGGGTGCCATGACACCTCGGCGTCTAACCCTGTGAACGGAGGGGGAGCTATCGCTGCACTTGTATTACCCTGCCGGAGTCCAGCGTCAGTGTGTTCTGGAATTCCTCTGCCAGTGCCTCGATGTGGCTGATTACGATTATCTGGTCGAAGTGTCTTGATAGGTCTTCTCTGAGGAGTTGCATGAATCCTGATCTGCGTTGTGCATCGAAGCCGCTGAGGGGCTCGTCTAGGAATATGAAGCCGGGTCTAGCTCCTCTGCTGCTGGGTATGGTGCTTATGGCGAAGGCCAGTCGGAGTGCTAGGCTGAACTGGTCTTGTGTGGCTCCGCTGAACACTCCTTTGCCGCGCCACTGTTTTGCTTCCCGGTCGTAGACCTCGATCCTGTAGTTGGTTTCGTCGATGCGTGCCATGTTGTATCTGTTGTCGGTTAGGGTGGGGAGGAACTGCATCAT
The DNA here is from genome assembly GCA_964447425.1 of uncultured Candidatus Bathyarchaeia archaeon. Classification (GTDB taxonomy): domain Archaea; phylum Thermoproteota; class Bathyarchaeia; order TCS64; family TCS64; genus RBG-16-57-9. The sequence continues at coordinate 7,163 of CAYUTB010000068.1, read as the reverse complement.
GTTTTTCTCGACGTTCTGTTTGACGCCGCTCATAATGTTATCCCGTGTGGTGTCTAGGAGTATTGTGGCTCTCCTCATAGCCTCGACGTTGAACTGCTCCTTCTCTGATTCATCTAGAAGCGTGGGGTATTCTTCTTTGAGCCCACCTGTTCTATCCATTACCTGTTTTGATTCCTCGACATCGGAGTCTCGTTCCTGTTCCTCTTTTTCGAGGGACGCGGACTGTCTGAGGTTACTATCACGTTCCTCGCTGAGCAACGGCTCGTCTCCGAGGTTTACACCCTGTTTTTCCAGTTCTTTTAGCTTGTTTTCTTCCTGTTTCAAAGTGGCTGAGATGAGGTTGATCTCGTTGCCGGTCTCGTTGATCTGTTCCTGTATTTGTGGTCTGAGTTCAAGGCCTCTAAGGCACTCTGTTCTCTGTGTGGTTAGCTGTGTCTGGGTCTTGTTTGCTTCGGTGTGCTGTTTTCTTATCTCGGCTTCCTGGCTGGCTGTGATGCCTGTGGTTTGCTCTGTCTCGGATACCTGTTTTCCCAGGTTCTCTGCTTCTATTTCTCTTGTTTTTTTGTCTTTAGCCGTTGATCCTAGGGTCTGTTTTGCCGTTTCGATGCTGTCCGCTTTCTTCTTAAGGCTCTCTTTTTCGGTAGTGTAACGCGTCAGGGTCTCGGCGTCTTCCTGAATCTGGGATCGTAGCGTGTTCAATGTCTCTGGGTCTGTGAGGCCTACCGTAGTCTTGTATTCCCTTGGTGTATCCGGAAGCTGGTTCAATGTCTGTACTAGAGTTTCCTCGGTTCTGCTATGGGTCTCAACTGTTTCGCGTAGCTCTGATTCAAGCTGTTTGATGGTTTCGTGGTAGTCTTGTATTCTGGCTCGTTCTCCAAGTAAGTCTTCTCGTCTGGCTCTGATGGAGTCAAGTGCAGCGTCCATTCTACCGGTGTCGTTTGAGATATAGAGGTAGCCTCCTACCGCTAGTATGATGATTCCTAAGGTGGCTGAGGCTAGATTAATGAAATTTGCTAATATGAATGCCAGTAATATCCCACTTACAGCGACAATGGAGCCATTTCTTCTCGTAATCAGAGCCTTACTTTTGATGTTCTTTGTATCTGCCTCCTCGTTCTCAAGCGCCTTGATCTTATCTGCGCTTGTTTTAGAGTCTTCAAGCTTGTCTTTCGCTGATTTCAGTTCCTCTTCAAGTCTCGCCGTCTCGTTCCGGGATGTGGCTAGTTGATTAAAGTGGTTTGAAATCTCGTTTAGTTTCTCTGAGGCAGCTTTAACGGGGGCATATTCTTTGATCTTGTGGTCAAGTTCCGTTATCGTTTCTTCTGCTTCGATTGCTTCGGTGTAGGCTCGCTGTGCTTCCTCATGTTTGACGTTTATGATTTCGATGCTTGATTCGAGTCTGTTAAGTTTCTCATGCAAATCGGATAATAGCTGGACGGTTTCGAGTTTCCTATCCAGTTCTATAAGGTTTTTTTCTGCTTCTGGTAGCTTTTTCTCTATTTCATATAGCTCTTGTTCGGCTTTCTCTATCTCCGCGATTCGCTCCTTGAGCTGTTTTAACTCATTTTCCTTGCTTCTCCGCTGCATGGTTCCTTCGTTGATCTTTGTCTGATGTATCTTCATCTGCTGGATGGTTTCCAGTTCTCTGCGGAGTCTTTCGAGGGTTTCCTTTACCTGTATTTTCTCTGTTTCTATCTCGGCTAGGCGTTTCTCGGCTGCTTTCCTTATCTTCTCAGCTTGCTCGTACTCCTCTTTGGCTTGCTCGGCTTTTTGAAGCTCCATCAACGTGTTTGAGTGTGTTTTTTCGAGGTCGCTGCAGTTCTTCTTCAGCTTCTCCTTTGAGCCTATGAATGCTTCTAGGTTCAGGAGGCTGCTCATGGCTTTGATGCGCTCCTGTTTACTCACGTCTTCTAATTTACCTAGCTCCTTCTGCTCCACGAGGCAGCTGTTCAGTAAAGCGTCGCTGTCTATGCCGTGAAGTATCACGCTGATCTCTGAGTTTACGTTTCTCGCGCCTGTAGTGACCCGGCTGAGGGTTCCATCTTGTTCTCTTTTGTTGAGTATGTGTACGTTTGTCTTGTTCCGCTTTAGCTCTCGTCTGATCTGGTACTGTGTGTCGTCTATGCTGAACTCCAGCTCTACCACTGCATCGTTTCTCCCATAGCAGATGATATCCTCGTTCCCAGCGTTCTTACTTGGCCTCAACGGGTTCCCGTAAAGAGCGTAATGGATCGCCTCCATGAGTGTGCTTTTACCGCTCTCGTTTCTTCCATGCACGAGCAGCCTGCCATCCGGGAACTCCAGCTTCTCCTGTAGGTCAAGGCGTTTGAAGCCGCTTGCCCTGAGGGAGACCAGTTTGAACATTATTGGTCTCGCTCCTTGATGTAGTACTCCATGGCGTAGTTCATGGCTTGCTTCCAGAGCTTCTGGTCATCGCCTGTGCTCTTGTTGACTGCCTCAAGGGCTATCTCTTCAAGCCGTTTCCTCGGGTTCAGTCCCTCGCTGGGTGTGAATGTGAGTCCTTCTCCCGTGGGTTTGATCCTGTCTATGAGCTCGAAGTAGAAGTTCTGAGATGCTCCAAGTTGATTTAATTGGGTGAAGTCTATCTCGGTGTATTTCCTGAACGGTATCTCTCCCTCAAGCACCAGCTGTAGAAGCCCGTCGCTGTTTGAAGCCTTGGCTACCTCCGTTTTGATGGACTCAGTTATCTTATCATGCTGGGTGTGGCTCGTGTGGATCTTCAGCTGCCTCATGGGCTGGCTCATCACTGGGATATACTTGATCTCGGTTTCGCCATCGTAGTCGATTGCCACGAAGCCTGTTTCTTGCTCCCACTCCCCGAAGTCGTAGTGCTCAGTGTGACCGGGGTAGATTATGCGGCTGTCGTTGATCATGGTAGAGATGTAATCATGGATGTGCCCCATGGCGTAGATCTGGATCTGAGGGTTTCGTTTGATACTCTCCACCTTGATAACCGGCTCCTCCCAGATGGGGGGCGCTATCTCCTCTACGCTGTAATGAAGCACAGCGATGTTCAGGTCCGCGCCGGCGGGGATAGTCTTTCCCTCAAGGGGGTCCTCTTTTGTGGCTAGGTTTCTGTTGTAGCTCATCCCGGCGATGGATACTTCAACGCCGTCCACGGTCTGTTTGTACTGCTTGAAATCCGTGTAACTCTCAAACACCTTTGCGAGACCAGCCTCAGCCAGAATCGCGTGTGGGCTTGCTCCGTCTCGCTCATTCGCGGGCGCCTCATGGTTTCCAGCCGCGATGTACGCCTCGATCCCGTGATCTTTTAGTGTCTTGAATGCCTCAACTACGCGGGCGCGTGGTGGGTTTCGTGGGGATAGTTGATCGAATAGGTCGCCTGTGTTGATGTAGATGTCTGCCTTGTTCTCTACGGCGTATTCGATGGTCTTCCACCATGCCTGACCGATCCTGTTGCGGCGTTCGTTTAGCTTTGAACCCAGTTTCTGGTTGTAGAGGTTTAGGTGGTTATCACCCGTGATGACTATCCTTACCAAGTTACCACCTTGACTTGGGTTCCTTTATCTCGGCATGCTCCGGCGTCAGTTTCTTATCCCTATTGTAGGCTTCAAGGGCTCTGTTTAGGGCTTCATCGAGGTCTATGTCGCTTCCTCCCTCTCCGCTGGTCCTGCCTGATATCTTGATCATGGTGGGTATCTTTGTGAGTTCGCCTACGATCACTGCTTCTCCCTTGTTTAAACCGGGGAGGTCGTTGAAGAGGTCCTCGCTGAGTCCCTCGCTGCTTCGACGCACGGCGCTCATGTCATCTGGGTTTGTGAGGCGCATGATTATCTGGCTATTGCATTGGCTGAGGACGTTGCTGCTGATCTTGCCCGGTCTCTGGGTGATCACCATCTGGAATATGCCGAATTTTCTGCCCTCTGCTGCGATCTTCTCTATTATCTCTAGGCAGCCTGAGTGGGAAACCACTTGGGTGCCTGGGGCGAAGTTATGTGCCTCCTCCAGTACGACGAAGATGGGGTACAGGAGTCCTCCGGTTACCGCGAGGCTCCATATGTCATCAAGTGTCTTCTGTACGATGTACTGTGAGACGTTTCTCTGGAGACCCGCTAGGTCGATGACGCTCATATGTTTTGGTTTTACAAGGTCATCGATGGGGATGTTCTGGCTTCCCCATACGCTGTAGCTAATGAGGCGTCTGATGTAGTTGGCTGCGCTGCCGGCTGCCTCACGTCTCTTGCTGTCTTCCTCGGCTAACGCCATCTGGTTCAGCCGGTCTACGAGTTGTTTCGGTCCATAGATGCCTTCCAGTGCCTTCAAGGCATCCGTGATGGCTGCCCTGATGTTTACCCAGCCTGAGCTGATGCCCGCTACCTCGAATATCTGGTTATCAGTCAGCTTGCTGAAGTCGATAGTGTAGCTGTCTGCTCCACCGATATCCTCGTCGCTGTATCTTCGCCCCTTGATGCCCGGGGGTCTGTATATGACTACGTCTTCCGCGATGGCTGTGGGTCGGTTATCGCTGGTTCTCTTCATCTTTACGTAGTCGCTGTTGGGGTCCAGCACGATTATTGTGGCTCCCAGTGGGAGGAGGTTTTCGAGTATCAATCCTACGAGGTAGCTCTTACCTGCCCCTGTCTGGGCTATTACAGCTACGTGTTTCCTGAACCCGTTGGGGTCTATCTGGACCTTCACTTCTTCCCGCGTGATGAGTCCACCTACCGGGATTCCTTTTCCCGTGTTTTTCGTGAAGAATCGCTCAAGGAGATCTGAGGGGGCTACGAAGACTTCTTGACCGGGTATGGCGGCGCTTCTTGGGACGATCACCTCATCCCGTTCGTTGAGGTATCCCAGCACCTTGGCTGTGCCATAGACCTTCGTGGTAGCCGTGTATCTGCTGATCAGTGCCTCTAATTCTTCGAGGCTGAGTCCCTGACCCAGTATGTCGCTGTAGTTGCTGATCTTGTTTACCTGTGCCAGTACGTCCACGTGTCTTATCTTGTCTCCCACTCGTTCCCTGACCCTTGGGATGACCAGGTACTCGTGTCGAGGCGGGTAACTCTCTAGGTCGCTTACGAATATGAAGCTCCCTGTGTCTACTTCTCCTACTACGTATCCTGCTTTTCTCTCCATCAATTCATGAACCTCCTTGTCGCTCTATCGTATTCTATTGGGAACCCCAGTTCCTTCCCCAGCACCGACTTGTATACGCTGTCAACGGTCTTAACGCCCAGCCGAACCTCCCGGTCCACAATATACAGTAACGCATTGTACACGTCTCTGCCACCGAAATCCGATGTTATCTGCTGAGCCACCTCCGCAACCTTCTCCGGCTCTATGAACTCGAAGGGTCTGACATCAGTTATCTTTTTGCGTATGCCCAGACAGCACGCGGGGATATCGATTCTGAGGGGCTGCGCGTCTTGCTGGGGTTTTAGGTGAAACATTACGATGGCGGGTGAATACGGTATGTCTGAGATCACCTTTGTCGCCCAATCGCGTCTATCCGGTGATATATGATCAAAGTATCTGTCCCTGTATTTCTCGGGTTCTCTCTCCAGCTGCATGATCTCCTTCGAGATAGCGTAGTCTCCCAGCAATAGGGGCGTCGTGTACCCTGTTTCCCCATGCTTCCACCTGTACAGTAGCTCTACGTCAAGGTAGTCTGGGTCAGTAACGTTGGGGTAGCTGGTTCTGAGGAGAGCCGTGGTGAGTACCCTTGTCTTGCTGAACTTGCTGACCCCCACTAGCATTATGCCTCGTTTCTCGCATTCGATGAATAGCCTCTGCATGGCGTCCAGTAGCTCCAGTGGTAGGTGGTACCATCCGCTGAGCTGCAGCTCATTCATCAGGTGAGTAAACCTGCCATACAGGTTCCCATCAATCAATACCACGCTGTGCTCAGGTATGTCCTCGATGTTATCCAGCACTATCTCGATCTCGATGAGGTCCCTGAGTATCCTCTCGAAGCCCGTGATCACGTTGTAGTCGCGGATTCCCTTTACCATCTCAAACCTGAGCTTGGGCTTACTGTAGTTGCCTGTGCCAAGCATCAGCGCCCTGATGATAAAGAAATCAACACCATTACTGAGGGTTCTTGTGGCGCTGCTGCTGTCCACACTGAACTCCTCCTTGAAGAGATTCATGGGCTCAGGCAGCTTGTGCCAGTGGTGCTCCAGCTCCTCCTTGAGCACTGTCTCTATCTTGCTAGTCTTATCATCCAATCCGAATAGCTGCTGGAAACTGGGCTTCTTCTGGTCTATCTCCTGTACAAATTCTCCTACAAACCTCATCAGTGGCGTCTCCGTTTAACTGTCAATAGGATTTAGCGCTAATATAATGGTTTACTGAATAAACTAAACGGGGGGATGGCTGAATGTGGCTACCTGCTTGTCTTCGGCTTGTACTTCTTCTCTTTGTACTTACCTGTAAGACGTACATGGGTACCGTCTCTTGTGGAAGCTGATTCGATGTTCTTGTCGAAGTTTTTGCACTCTTCCTGCCAATCGCAGTCGAGGCACTCATCCTCAAATCCGAACAATCCAATACAGTATGGTCTTGGTCCTTTGGACATAACTGAAAATCGGTAAAGGGATCAGTAAAAACTTATCGAAAAAAGATGGGTCTAGTTGATGCTTCGCGCTGTCTGGATGATGTCACTCATCTTGAAGGGAAATAGTTCCGCGAGTTCCTCGGCTTCCACGCTGGGAACACCCTGCTCTATGAGGTGTTGTTTGAACTCCTTCTTGGCTCGCTTATAGCTCAGGCTGTAGTTTAGTGCCCAGCCAGGTGCCCTGACAGCTAATCCCAGTATCGCGGGGACTGCACGTAGGGTAGTCCAGGCGCTCACGGTTACTCGTCCCTGTAGTGGTGCTCGCCGACCTTGAACTCGTTCATCATGCCCTTCCAGTTTGTGACTGTCTGCATGTATTCACGAGTCATCCTCATTGCCTCGTCCTCTGGGATGCCACCCTCTATGAGGGTCTTCCTGAACTCGGCTACGCTTTTGGCCATGTCTCTGGCTGCCTCTGGGCTGAAGAAGGCGCCTATGATGCCTTTTATCATGCTTGGTACTTTGTCCGAGACCGTGTCTAGGATGTAGGCGATGTCTTCGGGGCTTTCAACTGCTTCTCTTCTGTGTTTTCTTGGTTGTTCGTCCATTTCTTTCACGATCACTA
>CAYUTB010000067.1:11857-13459 GCA_964447425.1 uncultured Candidatus Bathyarchaeia archaeon | reverse complement strand
TGGTTAAAACTGGGAACCACGCCCACCGTGAACTCAGCCTCAAGCTCAAACTCTATGCCACCGAGAACAGTGAACTTGCACTGGCCGCGAATATTCAGCACAGCGCTACCCGTACTCGTGAAATCAATGGTAGGCGCCTCATTCACGGAAACCTCGTAGCCGATGTCCATGAACTCCTGCAGGCTCGCCGGTATATCCTCGATGGGCAACGTATAGACCCCGCTGAACACCGGGAACTTGCCAATACAGTGACCCAGCTTCAGGAACTTGTTAAGGAGGGCTTCATTTACCTCAGCCACAACATCGTATCCGCCGGTCTGCATCAACGACTCCTCCTCAGAGACTTCTTGCTAGTCCCACTTGTCTTATCGATCTTAACCCTGAGCTTGATAGGCTCATCAGCTAAGACCCTCTTCAGGTACCAGTTCTTGCTCTCAGGGTTTTCATCAGCCACTCGTCTGATATCTGACTTGATGGTCTCACGCCACTGGGCTCTAATCTGTTTCTTAAAATCATCGTTGATAGTTATACCCTGAGCCGATAGAGTGCCATGGAAATCCTCCTTAAGTTTTTGTCTAATCTCAGGCTTCTTATCGAGGGTTAACCTCAGTTCTTTAACAGGCTCAAACTTGAAACGCTCAAGCCTAGTTCTATCTATCCTTACTCGTTTCTGCATATTCACACACTCCGCGAAAACGCATGTAGAAAATTAACGGCGAGTGATAAAAAGCCGTCTAATTCGCTATTCTTATAATGCATAGAAAATTCCCCCTAAGTAGAACGCCTTAAATTCTATAACCTATGCAAAAGGGGTACGTGAGTGATATGGGGTATCGCTTTATTAGGTAAGTACCCAGAACAGGTACAGTTTTTCGACACCACCCTCCGCGACGGAGAACAGACACCCGGCATAAGCCTGACACCACCCAAGAAACTAGAGATAGCCAAAGCACTGGATCAGCTAGGCGTCAAGGTAATCGAGGCTGGGTTCGCAGCTGTATCACCGGGAGAAAGAGAGGCAGTCGAGCTAATCAGCAACGCAGGGCTGGACGCTGAGATATGCAGCGCCACCAGAAGCGTCATCAAAGACATAGACATAGCCATAGATGCGGGAGTAGACAGCGTCAACATCATCATCCCGGTGAGTGAGCTTCATGTTAAACGTAAATTCAACAAGGAACAGGCTTGGATACTGGACGTAACAAGCAACGTGGTCCAGCACGCCAAAGACAGGGGCGTCATAGCCGAGATCTGCCTTGAGGATGGATCACGCACCGAGATGGATTTCCTCCAGAAGGTGATACAGCGAGCCATCGACGCCGGGGTAGACAGGGTTACCCCCTGTGACACAGTGGGCACGCTGACACCTGAGCGCAGCCTAGAATACTATGGGGCACTCCATGAGATGTTCCCAAGCATGGTGCTGGGGGTCCACGTTCATAACGACTTCGGGCTCGCCACAGCAAACACCATCGCCGGAGTAGCCGGAGGAGCCACGCACATCCACGCCACCATAAACGGTCTTGGGGAGAGGGCGGGCAACGCCAGCCTTGAGGAGAACTGCGTAGCGTTGGAGCTTCTCTACAAGGTCAAGACCGGCAT
>CAYUTB010000067.1:9902-11757 GCA_964447425.1 uncultured Candidatus Bathyarchaeia archaeon | reverse complement strand
TTCAACAACTTGATGACCATGGGGCTTGAGCCCAGTGAGGCGCAGTTCAACCAGATACTCGACAGGGTAAAGACCCTCGGAGATCAGGGTAACCTCATCAGCGACACAGACTTGTATGATATCGCTGCAAAGGTGATGCATCTGGAGCAGCAGAACCCACTGATAGTGGATGAGTTCATAGTGACCACTGGCAACAAGATCACCCCAACAGCCAGCATAAAGGTCAGGCGCAACGGCGAGAGCTACATGGAGGCAGCCACGGGCAACGGACCGGTTGATGCTACTCTCAACGCCTTGGTGAAGGCAGTAGCGCTGGATGAGGCTGTTGTGCTTGAGCTCTATCAGGTAGAAGCCATCACAGGCGGAACCGACGCCGTGGTCAATGTTGAGGTCCGACTCAGGCAAGGAGACCGTGTGGTCACCAGCAGAGGAGTAGACGAGGACATAGTATTGGCGAGCGTCAACGCATACCTCAACGGCGTGAACCTGTACCAGAACATGAAGAAGGATAAACGATGAGCACAATAAGCGAGAAAATATTAGCAAAATCATCAGATCAGGAAACAGTCTCCGCTGGAGACTTCGTCAAAGCAAGAGTAGACGTTGCGCTAAACCACGATGTGACCAGCGTCCTCGCATTCGAGGCAATGTACCAGATGGGCGCACAGAAGGTGTGGGACTCGGACAAGGTCATCATGGTGCTGGACCACGTTGCGCCACCCAGCAGCGTCAACAGCGCCAGAGTACACAACGTCATCAGGGACTTCGTTAAGAAGCAGGAGATGAAGAACTTCTTCGACGTAAACAGTGGCGTCTGCCACCAAGTACTACCTGAGCATGGCTTTGTGAAGCCAGGTATGATGGTGATAGGCGCAGACAGCCACACCTGCACCCATGGAGCCTTCGGGGCATTCGCCACCGGTGTAGGCTCAACAGATATGGGAGCCGTGCTGGCGCGGGGCAAGACATGGCTTAGGGTTCCCGAGACCATCAAGGTAAACGCAAATGGAAGGCTCGACAAACATGTCCACCCCAAGGATGTGATACTCAGGATAGCCAAGGAAGTCGGCGTCAGCGGAGCCACCTACATGACCCTAGAATACCACGGGGACGTGGTGCACGACATGAGCGTAGCAGGCAGAATGACCCTGTGCAACATGGCGATAGAGATGGGTGGAAAAGCGGGAATCTGCGAAGCAGACCAGAAGACAGTCAAGTGGCTAGACCAACGCACCACTGGCCCCTATGACCTGGTGAAGGCAGACAAAGATGCTGTTTACAGGCAGACACTGGACCTAGACCTCACAGGCATGGAGCCACAGGTAGCCTGCCCACATAACGTGGACAACGTGAAAAACGTCAGCGAGCTCAGCATGATAAAGATCAATCAAGCCTTCATTGGCTCATGCACCAACGGCAGGCTGGAAGACCTCGAACAGGCGCATGCGCTGCTCAAGGACAGGCAAGTAAACCCGGATGTACGACTCCTCGTTGTGCCAGCCAGCAGGGCAATCTACAAGCAAGCACTGCAGAGGGGCATAATCGAGGATCTGCTGGACTCCGGCGCCATCGTGAGCAACCCGAGCTGTGCAGCTTGCTTCGGAGGGCACATAGGCTTGCTTGGACCCGGCGAGAGGGGGATCAGCACCAGCAACCGTAACTTCAGGGGCAGGCAGGGAAGCCCAGAAGCCGAGGTATACCTCAGCTCAGCCGCAGTAGCAGCCGCCTCAGCCCTAACGGGATACATCACCCACCCAGAGGAGGTAGCCTAGATGAAACTCAAAGGAAACGCATGGAAATACGGTGACAACATCAACACCGACTACATCATACCCGGAAGATACATGGAGCTAAC
>CAYUTB010000067.1:0-9802 GCA_964447425.1 uncultured Candidatus Bathyarchaeia archaeon | reverse complement strand
CCGCCCTTCATGGTGGAAGTATTAAATGCAGGCGGACTAGCACCTTACCTCAATAAGACAGAGGAATGGTAAAGATGAAGTACAACATAGCATTGCTACCCGGAGACGGAATCGGACCAGAAGTAGTAGACGCCACAGTCAAGGTACTGGAGGCATTGGAGAAGAAAACCGAGATAGAGTTCAACTTCAAAACCTACATGATAGGAGACGCCGAGAAGAAAAAAAGCGGCACAGCACTACCACAAGCCACCATCCAAGGCGTAAAGGACGCAGACGCTAGCCTATTCGCCTGCGTAGGCGAGACAGCCAAGGAGACAATCCTGCCGCTGCGCCAGAAATTCAACCTCTACGCCAACTTACGCCCAGCCAAGGCGTACCCCGGCGTACACGCACTTCAACCCAAGACCGACCTCATGATCATCAGGGAGAACACTGAGGACCTCTACAAGATGATCGGAGACAGAAGTCCACGTTCAGCCTTCAACGTCAGAGTAATCACATGGGAAGCTTCAGAGCGCATCGTCAGGTACGCTTTCGAGTATGCCAAGGCTAATGGCAAGACCAAAGTTACCTCCATCCACAAAGCCAACGTACTGGACTACACCGATGGACTATACCTTGAGGCATCCCGAGCAGTAGCCAAAGAGTACCCTGAGATCGAGTACCAGGAACTCATCGTGGACGCGGCCGGTATGAGATTGGTGATGAACCCTGAGAGCTTCCAAGTAGTGGTGACCACTAACATGTTCGGAGACATACTCAGCGACGTAGTGGCTGGACTCGTCGGTGGACTCGGAATGGCTCCAAGCGGCAACGTAGGCGATGGCATGTGTATCTTCGAACCAGTACACGGAAGTGCACCTGACATAGCGGGCAAGGGAATCGCTAACCCAGCGGCGTGCATACTCAGCGCAGCTATGATGCTGGACTGGCTCAAAGAGGAAAAAGCAGCAGACATGATCGAGGAAGCAGTACTCAAAGTACTCATAGAGGGAAAGGTAAAGACACCAGACCTCGGAGGCAAAAACAAGACCACCGAGTTCGCAGACGCAGTCGCCAAAGCCCTCTAATACTTGTATCTTTAATGCTTTTCAAATTTTTTTTTAATAACAATATCGATTTAGTTAAAACCTTCTTGATTCATAGGTTTTAAAATAGAGGTTAGAATATTTTTATCGAATACTACGTAAATTAGGGTGTGATACGTTTCATCATGCAAATATTAATTGAATACATTCAAGAAATATGCTTGGAAGAGTTAATTAACTGAATCAATTATACCATAGTAACTGGAGGTATATCGACATTGCATATTGAAAGTATAAATATTAAAGAATTTAGGGGAATAAAAAAACTCTCATCTCCTATAAAATTTAATAAATATAATGTAATTGTTGGACGAAACAATTCAGGTAAATCAGCGCTGCTGGACGCACTTTCTTTATTACCATTTCCTGATGCGACTATCGGTACTGATAAATATACCTTTTTTAACGAAAGCAAGCTTAATTTTGTAAGACGTCGATATGATAGACCAGATTCAGTATTATATGGTTATGTTGGAGAATCCACTATAGATTACATATTTAATAAAAAACAAATAACATTTAATATAAAACCATATAATCTTGACACAGAAGTCATTTATCAAGAACAAAGGATGAAATTAAATAATGAACAAAAAAATGCAATATTAATAGATATGAATATTTCTATAAGTGAATCTGGTTCTTATGTTTTATATATTCCATATACAAAGGAACTTATTGATAAAATTAGTAAAATAATAACTCAAGATAATTGTAAAAATCTCATTATTAAAGAGAAAATTCACATGAATATTATGAAGACTCTGATAACTAAATATGTAGATGATAATTTTACCGAGTTTTTGTTTACTCCTGAATTAGAATTAAGAAAAGAATATTCTGATAAGTCCTCTTCTTATGTAAGTCTTAAAGACATGGGTACAGGCGTACAAAAAATATCCATATTGGGGTTATGGATTGAATTGATGAATCCAAAAGTAATTTTGATTGACGATATTGAGACTTTTATTCACCCATCGATGTTGAAAGGTTTTATGTCTTGGTTAAAAAATAAAGATATTCAAGTAATTATGGTCACTCACAGTATTGATGTGTTGAATATTATCAGTGATATCGGAGACAACGATACAAATGTAATACAGGTGGAAAAAAATACTGATGATATACTATCCCATAATATAATTACATTTGATAGTCTAATAAATCTGTTCGATGCAAATGTGGACCCTCGTTTGCTGAGTGAAAAGCTGTCTCTTTGATGTGGTCATATGGAATTAACGCGTGATCCTTGGTCCTCTGAAAATATTGTATTTAAAGATCCAGTTATTTTCGTATTAACAGGCGATGGAAATTTAGAATACGACGCAATAAGTGGTTTTAGTCAAATATTTAATAATCGGAAAGGTAGTTTATTGTTTCCAAAACGTCCAGGTCAAACAAAGAGATCTGGATTTTCTGCAGTTAATGCAATAAAGACGTTAACTTCCCAATATCATTATAAGAAATATCTACTACTTTTTGATAGAGAATGGTGTCAAGTAGAAGATCCCTGTCAGGAAATAATGGATCAAATTGCTACTTTTTCATATAATATCCTATCCTTTGACTGTAAATTATATTGTGGTAATATTGGCGCTCATATGGAAATTGAATGGGGTAGTCATCGTGTTACTTTAGATTTATGTATCTTTGGGAAGACTAGAAGAATTGAGGAAAATTATATTGATTTAATAGAAAGACAATATGGGGACAAAATTGGACCAGAAAAAAAGGATTTACGAAACTATTTAGCAAACAAGCATATCAAACCACATGAGTTGATTTCTAAAGCAAATCATGCAAATACTCAAGGTGCATTTCCATTTTTATATGAGATTTTCGAATCCTATCCTTCATTTAACAATTTATAGTACAATAGTTAAAGAACTCAACTGTAAGTAATGGTGAGTAAATATAATGGGAAAAGAGTATTTTTCAAATAAAATCTTTAAGCATTAAATAGTTTATTTGAGTAGAAGTGACATCTTAGTTGCTAGTTCTTACCTACGAAACTGAGCCCTTAAATATGGTCTTAATCAACTCAAAGAATTGATAAGAGATGGAGAAGTGCCCCTATAAAACTCGTGACGAGATCATAGCTCGTGATAAAAAGATACTTGAAGCTATGAATGGTGGCTCTAAAAAGGTAAAATCCGTGAGTTAACAAAACACCTGTCAGTTCATTAACTTTATTAAAGCCCCGTAGGTATACAACCTTTGGTTTACAACTAGGATTGGTATAGCATTGTCTGATGAGAATGATCGGATGCGAAACGTCGCGGGGAAAGACTTCGAGAAAGTCGTAGACGTAATAGGCAACCCCATCAGACGCAGGATCATCCAGAAGCTCAGCGAAGGACCAGACTACACACTCAGGCTGAGCAACGAACTCAACATACACCAACAACTAGCCAGTAAACACCTCAAAGTCATAAGAAACGCTGAACTCGTAGACGTAGTCAGGCAACCCAGCGACAAGGGCGCCGACAAGAACATGTTCAGCCTCAACAAGTTCTACAGCCTCCAAATAGACTTCAGCCCCAACCTCTACAACCAGCGCCTCATCAGCTTCAACAACCCCCAGCTCTGGGTAACAGCCGACAACTACATGGACAAACTAGAGGATCAAGTCATGGAACTAACCGACGAGGAGAGCAGCGTAGACAACATAAACCCCCTGTCACACATAGTTCAAAACGTCGACGACGAGCTTGAAAGCCTCGAAAAACGCAGAGCACGTCTCCTCTACATCAGGAACCTCGCTATGAACGCAAGCGTCCAAGCACTGGAAGAACTGGACCGCAAGAAGCGCCAGATAATCCACCTAGTACTCAACCAAGGCTCCGCGAGCATCGACTCCATCAGCCGGCACCTGCAGCTACGCGAGCAGACCATCAAGGACCTAGTAGACGACTTAGAACACGATGACATACTCAGACAGATAGGCAACATGATTACACTGGCAGAGGCATCATAGTCTCCCCATGATCGTAATCTTTTTTAACTATCTCTAGGTATACAACCTTTGGTTTACAACCAAAAGTGGTACACTATGAGCGGTGAAAACAACACAATCACAGAATACATAATCACAATTCATCACGCCGCTCAACGCCACAGGTTAAACAATTAGGAGAAAAATAAACAAATGAGTGCACAAGGTCAACCCGTCGTAATCCTCAAAGAGGGCACCGAGCGCTCTACCGGCAGGGACGCCAGGGGCAGCAACATAATGGCTGCACGCATAGTCTCCGAGGCAGTCAAGACAAGCCTAGGTCCAAAAGGAATGGACAAGATGCTTGTAGACAGCTTCGGTGACGTCACCATCACCAACGATGGAGCAACAATGCTCAAGGAGATGGATGTACAGCACCCAGCGGCAAAGATGATGGTAGAGGTCAGCAAGACCCAGGATGATGAGGTAGGAGACGGAACCACAAGCGTCGTCATATTGACAGGTGAGCTCCTTGGAAAAGCCACAGAGCTTATGGACAAGAAGGTTCACCCCATCGTTATCATCGACGGCTACAGACAGGCCGAGGAAGAAGCGCTGAAGATCCTTGAAAAGATCGCCGAGAAGGTAGATCCCATGGACAAAGCTGTCCTGAAGAAAGTCAGCATGACAACTATGGCAAGCAAGCTAATCAGCCAGCACAGCAGTCACCTCAGCGATATCGCTGTAGAAGCGGTGCTACAAGTAGCAGAGCCCGATAACGGCGGATACACGGTAGACCTCGACAACATAAAGGTCGAGAAGAAACCCGGTGCATCCATGACCGACACAAGGCTCGTCAAGGGACTCATCATAGATAAAGAGGTAGTCCACGACGGCATGCCAAAGCAAGTCAAGAACGCAGTCATCGGATTGCTCAACGCAGCCATGGAGATCGAGAAGACCGAGTTTGACTCAAAGATCGCCATCGAGACCCCAGATCAGATGCAGGCATACCTAGACCAGGAAGAGCAGATGCTCCGAGACATGGCCAAGAAGGTAAAGGACGCTGGAATCAATGTCCTCCTCTGCCAGAAGGGAATCGACGATATGGTACAGCACTTCCTCGCACGTGAGGGAATCTTCGCATCACGCAGGCTCAAGAAATCCGATATGGATGCATTGGCCAAAGCCACAGGCGGAAAAGTTGTCAACGCCATCGAGCAGCTCAGCAAAGAGGACGCGGGATACGCGGACCTAGTTGAGGAGCGCAAGATCAGCGAGGACAAGATGATCTTCGTCGAGGGTTGCAAGAACCCCAAAGCCGTCAGCATCCTCATCAGGGGAGGCACCGAGCGAATAGTAGACGAGGCAGAACGCAGCATCCACGACGCACTATGCGTAGTAAAGGACGTTGTACAGGAGCCAAAGATAGTCGCAGGAGGCGGAGCACCCGAGATCGAGACAGCCAGACTCCTCAGGGAGTTCGCTGAGAAACTCGCGGGACGAGAAAGACTCGCAGTAGTAGCATTCGCAGACGCATTGGAGGTCATCGCGATAACTCTAGCCGAGAACAGCGGAATGGACCCAATAGACGCCATCAGCGAGATGCGGAGTGAGCACGCCAAGGGCAAGAAATGGGTAGGAATCAACGGATACACAAACAAAGTAGCCGACCTATCACTGATCAATGTCTACGAGCCAATGGTCGTCAAAGCACAGGCAATCAAATCAGCCACAGAGGCAGCAACACTACTGCTGAAGATCGATGACATCATCGCAGTCAGCAAGTCAAGTGCTCCACAGGGTCCACCCGGCGGAATGGGTGGAATGGGTGGAATGCCTCCGGGCATGGGCGGAATGCCCGGGATGATGTAGGAGGAACCAAGAATGTCATACTATACAACACCAAGCGGACAGCAAGTCATAGTCCTCAGAGAGGATACAGATAGACAGCGCGGACGCGACGCAAGAAGAAGCAACATGATGGCGGCACAGATCATCGCAGAGGTCCTCAAGACCACACTCGGCCCAAGGGGCATGGACAAGATGCTCATCGACAGCCTAGGCGACATCACAATCACAAGTGACGGAGCCACAGTTCTCGAAGAGATCGATGTACAGCACCCAGCGGCAAAGATGATGATCGAGGTCGCAAAGACCCAGGACAAAGAGGTCGGCGACGGAACCACCACAAGCGTACTCCTAGCAGGAGCCCTACTGGGCAAAGCAGGAGAGCTAATCGACGATAACATCCACCCAAGCATCATCATAACCGGTTACCAGGTAGCAAGCGAGAAAGCGCTAGAGGCACTGGAGAAGGCATCGATCGCTGTAGACATGGATGACCGCGAGACCCTCATGAAGCTCAGCAACACGAGCATGAGAAGCAAGGCAGTATCCAACTCACGAGATCATCTGAGCGGGGTCGTAATCGACGCCATCAAGCAGATCATCGAGAAGAGGAACGGTGAGACCATCGCAGACGTCGATAACGTGCAGATCGTCAAGAAGGAAGGACAGAGCCTAAGCGAGACCGTGCTCGTCAAGGGAATCATCGTTGACAAGGAAGTAGTCCACGCAGGTATGCCCCAGAAGATCAAGGGCGCAAGGATCGCTTTGCTCGATACCCCACTGGAGGTAAAGAAGACAGAGTTCGACGCCGAGATCAGGATCACCAGCCCCGATAGCATCAAAGCATTCCTAGACAGCGAATCCGAGATGCTCAAGAAGAAGGTGGACCAGGTCGTAGCCACAGGCGCAAACGTGGTCTTCTGCCAGAAAGGCATCGACGACATGGCGCAGCACTACCTAGCCAAGGCAGGGATAATAGGCGCCAGACGCGTCAAGAAATCCGATATGGAGAAACTGGCCAAGGCCACAGGCGGAAAGGTTGTCAGCAACCTAGCCGACCTCAACAAAAATGATCTTGGTCTCTGTGGACTGGTCGAGGAGAAGAAGGTCGGCAACGACAAGATGATCTTCGTCGAGGAATGCAAGGACCCACAGGCAGTAGCCATATTCATCCGTGCAGGACTCGAAAGAATGCTCGACGAAGCAGAACGCGCAATGAATGACGCCCTCTACGTGATCAGCGACATAGCCGAAGTACCCAAGATGGTAGCCGGCGGCGGTGCTATTGAGATGGAGATGGCCAAGGCAGTACGCGAATACGCATCACAGGTCGGAGGACGTGAGCAGCTAGCCATCGAGGCATTCGCAGACGCATTAGAGGTCATCCCAAGGACACTGGCCGAGAACGCAGGCCTGGACATCCTGGATACCATGGTAGCCATGAAGACAGCCCACGCCAAGAACGGCAAATACATGGGCGTCAACGTCTTCGCGGGTGGCGTTATCGATATGCTATCCGAGGGAGTAGTGGAGCCAAAGATCGTCAAGGAGCAAGCCATAAAGAGCGGCATCGAGGTCGCCTCAATGATACTGAGGATCGATGACGTACTAGCCGCACGTAGCGGCGGCATGGGTGGCGGCGCAGGCGGTCCACCCGGTGGAATGCCAGACGACATGGACATGTAAGTGTCCAAACCCACATTTTTTAAAAATTTTTAAATAAAAAAAAAGTCCCGGTGTTTACTGGGATCTTATAAACACGACAACAGCGTCAGCGATAGCTTCCACGTACTCGACGCCATTCTCCTTGGATGCCTTGGCCGGGTCACCGATGACGCCGATGGGGGAGAGCCCCGCTATCCCATCCTTGAATATCTTCTGGGTAGCTACCGCGTCGAAGACGCCGACATATCCTTTTGCCTTGGGTATGTTTTTTGGTCTCACACCTTTTGGGTTGGCGTGCATCATCATGGATACCTCGGATTCACCGGCGTGGGCACCGGAGTCCTCGGCGCTGATGCCGAATTTCTCACTAGTCTCGGTGATATGCTCGACGAAGCCGATGAGGTCCGTGTAGGCAACTATCTTCACATTGGGGTTCTCCATCTTCAACTCCTCAACCACCTCGTTGATGGGCCCAAAGTTACCCCCATGGCTGGGCAGGATTATAACCCGCTTGAAGCCGTGGCGAGCCAAGCTACCCACATAGTCCTTCAGCATCATATGCAGTGTCTCCTTACGCAGGGTCACTGTACCCGGGAACATCATGTGATGCTCGGAGCAACCCATGTTTACTGTGGGGAACTTTAACGCGTCACCCAGCTTCTCAGCGACCCTCAAAGCCAGTATATCTCCCAACACAGTATCCGTGCATACCGCCAGCACAGGTCCATGCTGCTCGTTGCTTCCAACCGCGAAGACAGCGGTAGTATAACCCTTCTTTATTGCTTCACCGATCTCTGGTGATGTCATATTCGCTACATCGATCATGGGAGTAGAGTGTAGCTAATGAGATAAAACATTGATACCCAAAAATCACGTCATGCATCCTCCTCAACAGCCCCACTTTGAAGCCTGCATCAAAGCCAAGATAATTTAAGACAAAGAGTGTCTCAGAGCCAAATTATACATTATCGCTGGTACATGTTTTCGTGACCGATGCAGAGACCCTATCGTTGGCTCCAATAAGACATTAATACAGATTGTTAAGGTGAATAATCATGGACTTCAAACAAGAGTCATCAAAACGCATTGATACTTATCACGACCAGATAATAGATGTCAGTAATAAGATCCACTCAGAACCAGAGCTTGGGCATCAAGAATACAAGGCATCCAAGCTGCTCGTCGAGGAACTCAAAAAACACGGATACAGTGTCGAGTACGGCGTCTCCGGGATGAAGACCGCCTTCATCGCGAAAAAAGGAAAAGGAAGCCCCCGGATCGGGGTGCTCGCAGAGTACGATGCACTACCCGGTATAGGGCACGCCTGCGGACACAACCTAATAGCCACCTCAGCCCTAGGGGCAGCCATCGGGTTATCCGAGATAATCGATAAGATGGGTGGAACAGTCATCATCTATGGTACCCCCGCCGAGGAGGGTGTAGTCCAGAACGCCGGAGGAAAGGTGGTGATGCTGGACGAGATCAAGAAATCTGACGCAGCGATAATGATACACCCAAGCGCCACGTGGGGCAGCCACAGCACAAGCAACGCTAGGGAGAGTTTCCTAGTCGAGTTCTATGGGAAGAGCAGCCACGCGGGTGGGGCACCCGAGAAGGGGGTCAACGCCCTAGACGGGATACTCTTAACATATCAGGGGATAAACGCCCTGCGCCAGCATATTCACAAAGATGTCAGGATACACGGCATCATAAAACACGGTGGAGACGCACCCAACATCATCCCAGACTACGCCTCAGCACACCTCTACGTAAGAGCTCCCACCATGCCAATGCTAGATGAGACCTACACGAAGGTAAAGAACATAATAAAGGGAGCAGAGCTCCAGACGGGTGCCAAGAGTAAGGTAACTCAGGTAGCCAATACGTATGCCAATAAGATACCAAACAAGGTGCTGAGCGATGTATTCAGGGATAATATGCTCGCATTGGGCGTGGATTATCCTGAGGAACATGAGCCAAAGATAGGCGGAGGCTCAACCGATTTCGGGAACGTGAGCCAGAATATGCCCGCCTTGAGCGCATACATAAACATCGGTGATGTGGTGCTCCACAGTCCAGATGGGGCGAGGATGGCTGGGACCCCAGAGGCAAACGAGGTTATGATACTAGGCGCAAAAGGGTTGGCAAACACCGCCATAGACCTGATCACAGACCCCGAGCTGCTGGCCAAGGCGAAGCAGGAACAACAGCAACGCATCAAGGAACAGTAACCCCAAGCTTCAACACTCAGCGCTCCCCATAA
>CAYUTB010000066.1:10306-13584 GCA_964447425.1 uncultured Candidatus Bathyarchaeia archaeon | reverse complement strand
TACGGCGACTATAAGCTGGTGCGTGACATCAAGGTAGGGGTACTGCGACAGTTCATCACCCTTGGGGGAGTGATGCTGCCTCGATATCTTTTCTACGCGGTTCTGATGACCACCATGCTCATCACTTTTCTGGTGCAGACACCCCTCTACCCGAGCCGCGAATACATTACCACAATCGTCATGGGGCTGGTTCCCATGGGGATACTCTGGTATGAGACCATAAAGATATGGAGAGAGCGCCCACAATGAGTGTTCTAAAAATCGAACAGGCCACCAGAGATCAAGTCTCAGCTGTTCTAATCTCTAGCATTAATAGTCGTGGAGATGATGCATAGTTTGATGACCCCCAAGTCTCTCGTATACGTGGTGTTAGCCGTGGCGGTTGGCTACATGCTTGTCTCCGCCGTACCGCAGCAGGTAGCCATGTATACGACTCCCCCACAGATGCTTGAAAGGAACCCCCTCGTTTTAGGTGCTAATCAAACCGAAGGAGCAGACACTGGAATACTGGGCACCCCAGAAAATTCTAGCGAGATGAAAGCACTAGGCGTAGGAGACGATGTCATACATCCTTCGTTTATTGAGTCAACTAGACTTCCAGAGTTGATGAAGTGGTGGACTGTAGATATTCTGGTAGCTTTGACGATATACTGGGTTGCAAAAAACAGGCTCACCTAACCATAGTATATATTATTTAATTCATGTAATTATTTCATTATTAGTATAAACACTAATAATAGTAAGTTAAGTAAAAATAAAACCTCTATATACTAGCATTGTTCCCTAGGTGGGATTCAAGAGGGAATCAAATGGAACAAAACCAACTAATAGCAATAGTCCTCGTAGCAGGACTCTTAGTAGGAGGAGGAGTCGGATACGTGATGGCTCCGAAAAACGCTAATGACCCTAATGAAGATGGAGGACAAATCGTCATTAAAGGTCCGCTAGAGGGAGTCACCGTAAAATACGGAGACATCTACGCGTCAACAGCGGAACTCGAAACTGGAGTACCACTAGCGCAGGATATAATAATGGCAGACATCAACGCGATGACTGAACAACTAGGATACGATGTCACCTTTGAGGCTCTAATAGATGAGAGTAGCGGACAAGCCGCCACCCACCTCGAAAAAGTACAGGGATTCAAGTCCATGGACATAAGCCTGATCATCGGAGGAAGGTGGAGCAGTATGGCTCAGGCTTCCCTTAGCTATGTTGACCAAAATGATATGCTTCTCTTCAGCCCGAGTAGTACAAGTCCACTGCTCGCCATCGCAGATGACAACTTATTCAGGCTCTGCCCTGTGGATACACTGCAGGCACCCGCTATGGCTGAGATGCTCACTAGCTACGGTATTGAAGCTGTGATTATCATGCAGACAGCCGATGCATATGGAGATGGTGTCTACAATATAATCGTATCAGAGTATGAAAACAGGGGCGGTGTGATTCTGGAGCGGATCAGATACGCCGTCGAGTCCTCTGAGTTCAGTAACTATCTGGCAATCGCAGACGGAATCGCCAAAGACGCCATCGAGGAATATGGACAGGAACGCGTAGGTGTACTACTGGTTGCCACCAGCGGAGCGGTAACCATGGTTACACAGGCGCCTGACTTCCCCAATGTGTATAGTCTGAAGTGGTTCGGGTGCGATAGTACAAGCCTCGTTCAGCAGATGATTGACGACGCCACTACTGCAGCTAACCACCTAAAGATATTCAGCACTAATGCATCTCCAGGTGAGTCCGACAAGTATAACGACCTTGATGAAAGGTATCGTTCAATCGTTGGACAGCAGCCTGGATACTATGTCACGACAACATACGACATTAGCTGGATACTCGCAACTGCAGTGCTTGAGACACAGAGCATGGATGCAACGGATGTTGTGCCAATCATTGACGATGTTGCCTACAATTACTGGGGCGCAAGTGGATGGTGCCGCCTAAACGATGAAGGCGACAGATATGGCTCAGACTACCTCATCTGGGGATACGGTGAAAACGCCCAGGGTGAAGTGGATAATGTCTGCTATGGCCTATATCAGAGCACTACAGGTGAAGTCATCTGGTACACTGATGTACTGGGCTATAACCCACCGGGTAGCAACTAAACCCCTAAACTTTTTTTATTATTTCTCGAATTTTTTCGGCACGTTCAATGATTTCGTTTCTACTGCATTTTATCTCTGCTCCATGCGTCTCAATGACCGCTGAGCTGGAGGCTGAGGCGATTGAGCACGCCCACATTAATCCCTCATCAAGATGCGATGCTAGCCCAGCCATGAATACATCACCCGCGCCGGTAGAGTCCAAGACCTCCACGGGATAGACTGGAACCCTGAAAAATGATTTACCAGCCATAACATATGACCCATTAGAGCCATCAGTAACCACCGCGACCCCCACTCCAAGGTCAATTAGTTTTTGTAGACTGCGTTGAATGTCGCTGGTCCCTGTGATAAGATGAAGCTCGCTTGAGCTGGTCTTTAGGAGATCGAGTTTCCTGAGCACCTTTGAGTTATACCAGTGCTTCTGTGATACCATGTGATCTTCGTTGATTAGCCTGACTAATCCTTGAGGATCTAACGCTAGAAAGTCTGGATCAACGTCTAGGAGAAGCTCATCACTGATCTCATCTACAATGGGACAGATGAGCAGACGATCAGCATCCTCTACCTCTGATACCTCAATCGGTTCACAGAGTTTAGGCACACTCATTTCTCTGGGTTCACACCTGTAATCGAGGACAAAGCGGGTAGTGGGATACTTGGATCGTTTTTCATCTGGGATTCTAAGAGACCGGATTACTGGCACAAGTGTGTCTGGGAAATCCTCACCTATCCGGGTCACCACATCAACTTGGAATTCTAGGGCTTTACCAAGTACAGAGGCGAAACATGGTGGTCCACCCAGCTGAACATACTCGTCATAAAGGGTAATCACCCTATCAACCGCGACATGCCCAGCGATAGTAAACCCATTCACAGATAGAAAAACATCATCAAAGGTAATAACATTAAAGAAAAAAGGGTTTAATGGATAATCTGCTTGCCATCATTCGCAAGCAGGTCATCACGTTTAGTATCAACCTCACTCTGGATGTAGGTGATCTGGTCCTCGGATAGCTGTCTGAACCTGCCCTGAGCCTTTAGGTACTCCTGCACTGGCTTGGCCTCAGTCTTCCGGTTTACCTTCAACACACCCTTCTCCACCTCATAGAGAGGATTCACCCAAGTGTCCACGCCGAGACGGGTGACCTCAACTGCTTTCGCCGG
>CAYUTB010000066.1:0-10206 GCA_964447425.1 uncultured Candidatus Bathyarchaeia archaeon | reverse complement strand
CTCTTCTGGATACCAGTGTTCATGTAAGCCTCGTTGTCGATGCATATCTGGATCATGTTCTCGTTACGCTCAGCGGCTGCACTGACCTTTCCGAAGCTAATATCAGAGGTCGCGCCATCGCCACCACTTGATATTAGGGTGATATCATTACGACCCTGCGCACGCAGCGCAGCGTTGATGCCAGTGGCGCCGTCAGCGATGAAGCTGAAGTGGATGGCAAAGTGAGGAACCTTGATGGACCTCAACGCACACATAGCGCAGGGGCCGTCACCATAGACAATGGTGTTGGCTCCAAAGGTCTTTAGAGCCATCTTCCAGAATAATGGACCACCGCAGCCTGGGCAGCATGTGGTTCCGCCCTGTATCTTGGATTCCTCATAGTATTTGTCGAATTGTTCAGTTGTCATCTACATCACCTCTCCTAGGTTATGGGTTTCAACCCAGTCCACCACGGTTTTTACCTTGCCCGTCTTTGCCGCCTCCAGTGTCTCTTCTGCCATGTATCTTATCTGGTTCATGGTGACATCGGTTCCAGATAATCCAACGTGGAAGTTGGCGATCAACGGCCTTTTGGCTGCAGTGTAGAGTGCCCGGGATAGCTCTGTGGCTACTATTCCTCCTCCCGCTGAGCCGAAGCTGTTGTTTCTGTCAACGACCCCGATGGCCTTGTACTTGGATGCGATCTTCTGGAACTTTTCAGTGGGGAATGGTCTGAAGCATTTGAGCTTTATCAAGCCAATCTTCTTGCCCTCAGCCCGCATCTCATCGATGACATCCTTTGCTGTCCCAGTCATTGAGTCCATGGTCACGAGAACCGCCTCAGCGCCATCGCAGTTATACTCCTCCAAGAGACCACCATAACCCCTACCGAAGTGCTTCTTATAATCGGCGTCAACCTCCTCGATTACCTTCTTCGACCTCTCCAGTGCCTCTGTTAGTCCCATCCTCATCTCTAGGAAGCTCTGCGGCGGCGGCATCCTGTAGCTCTCTGGTAATAGGCTGTACCACTCATGTTTGTAGGGTGGTAGCCATTTGTCTACTTTCGCCTGATCTGGGACAGTCGTCGGAGTTGCTGTTGCTGATACAAAGTATCCGTCGTAGCAGACCCCTACGGGCAGATAGATTTCCGAGTTTTCAGCGATCTTGTATGCCTGTATTAGGGTATCCAGTACTTCTTGACTGTTCTCACAGTACAGTAGTATCCAGCCCTTGTCTCGCTGATGCATCGAGTCATTATGGTCAGGTCTCAGTCCACCTAGGGGAGCCATAGACCTGTTGACCATACACATCACTATTGGGAGTCTTCTTCCCGGCGGTATCCAGAGGGGTTCATCCATGAATGCGATGCCCTGACTGCTGGAAGCAGTGAATACTCTGGCTCCGGCTGTTGATGCGCCTATTGCGGCTGCCATGGCTGTGTGTTCGCCCTCGACCTTGATGTACTCGGTTTTCATCGTGCCATCAGCGATCAATGTCGCTATGCTGCTGATGAGTTCAGTCTGGGGTGTAATAGGGTAAGCTGGCACTACATCGGCTCTGGCGAGCTTTGCTCCCCAAGCGGCTGCCTCGTTTCCCTCCATCATTCTTGTGAAACTCATTGTGTTCCCTCCTTCACCATCTTTATCGCGCCCACTGGGCACTCGTTTGCGCAGACACCGCAGCCTTTGCAGAATCTGTAATCAAAAATCACCTTCTTCTCCTCGGTGAGCATCACAGTGCTCTCTGGGCAGTATAAATGACACATGCCGCAGCTGATGCATTTCTCATCATCAACCTTGGGCGCAAATGACCTTACCATCTGGGACATCTAGGATTCCTCCACTGCCTCGTAGCCACGTTTGCACGCAGCCACGTTCAATTCACCTACTCTACCGGGGAAGGTATGTTTGATGGGCTCATATAGGCTCTCAAGCTCAACCCAGTTGGTTGCCTTCGCGATCGCCCCCATCATAATCGTGTTCACGATTGGAATAGCCCTGACACCGAAAACCTCAGAGCTGATCTGGGTGGCGTCAATAGTCGCTACCTTGCTCAGTGGAACCCCTAGGTCGATCTCACCGGGTTTCTTGGTGTCATTCACAACTGCGATGCCTCCCTTCTTTAGCCCTAGTCTAACTGGAGGATAATCCACCAGCGTGGGGTCCAGTATCACAACAGCATCAGGCTCATAGATGCCTGAGGTCCGCCTAATTGGTTTATTGTCGAGGCGTAAAAAGACGGTTACGTCTCCTCCACGCCTCATACCGCCATAGACAGGGATCTTCTGGGCGTACTTGCCCTCGGCAAAAGCTGCCTCGGCAAGCATTAAAGCGCCCATGACTGCGCCCTGTCCACCCATTCCATGGAACCTTATCTCATTCAAAACTAGTCACTACATATTAGGTGTAAGCGTAATTGATTGATAAAATATCGCATATCTTGAAGAATATTGCAAGTATTATTGGGCAAGCAACAGTTCTAAAAACCTCGGCGTCAAGATCAATGTGATTATTATGGTTAGACCAATGACTGAGAATAACCTCATCAGCGCCTTCGCTGGCGAGAGCCAAGCTCATATGCGTTACATACTCTACGCGGATAGGGCTGAGAAGAGTGGATATGATAACATCGCACGCCTCTTCAGGACTATTGCTCACGCTGAGAAGATTCATGCTGGAAACCACTACAAGAACATCCAGCATAAGGGGGATATCACCACTGTATCCGGCGCATTGTTCGGTAGCAGAACCACATCAGAGGACCTCCAGAATGGGATAGACGGAGAACATTATGAGATCGATGAGATGTACCCCGCGTTTATGGAGGTGGCTAAGATGCAGCAAGAATTCGCCGCGGAGATCAGCTTCAAGTTCGCTTGGGAGGCAGAGAAAACCCACGCAGCCTTCTATGAACGAGCAAAAGATTCCGCCGATCAGAATATTGACCTTGAATTGGATGATATAGGGATCTGCGAAGTATGCGGCTACACCGTTGAGGGTAAGGCTCCGGATAGATGCCCCATCTGCAAGGCAAAGAAAGAGAGATTCTCCATCTTCAAAAAATAAGTGATTAATATGTGCGGGCGGAGGGTTTCGCGATGATCTCCTTCACATAGAGATCAAATAATTCTCCACTGTGGGCGGGTTTGGCAACTATCGCTGTATCCACTCCTTTGCCTGTCCCTGACACAGCGATCACGTCTTTATCCATGGGGAGAAGACCGGCGTCAGCAGCCATCAATATAATCTCCACGGCTACCTTCATACCATGACCGAAAATTCTCAGAACGTTGGCTATAAGGAGACCAGACTCCATAGTGTTGAACTTCTTCTGAATCGCAGAAGCCACCCCACCGAAGGCGTGGACCGTTGTCAGCACCTTTCCGCCTTTATCCTTTATCTCTTGGACAGTTTCGTCGCTCATCTCGATCTTACCGGGCTCCTTAAACCCAGCTACATGAGTTACGACAACAACATTGTAGCCCTTGAAGACCTCAAGTGCCTTTAAAGCGGCTCCACCCCTTGTCGAGGACACCACTATATTCTTGATCCCAAGCTCATCTGCTCGTTTCTTGGCTGCCTTCAACGTCTTCTCTGTGTTTCCCTCTCCCACTTCAGGGTAGTAGATTATTGTTTTCTCAGACATTGATTAATCAAAAAGATCAGAGTAGGGAGATTATTAATACTTGACCTGTGAGGGGTAATACTCTTATCTCATGGGGAGTCGTTTCTACTAGTTCGGGGGCGTTAAATGGGGAACAAACTTAGCATTATTCTGCTATTTGTCATTGCTAGTCAGATATCCCCGGTTTGGGCGGAGACCACGCCCCAAGAGATTATAATAGGCGTTCAAAGCGATGGGATAACGAGACTGGGGTATCTGTTTGAGTCCGATATAACCAGCCTCCAGACAAATATATCGCTCCTTGGGGAGAGCTACAATGACTTATTCGTGGTAAATGAGGACGGGCTTCCACTGGAGTACACTGACTCGGAAGATGGTTTGATAGTCTACAGTCTTGGCTCAAGCCTAGTCAACCTAACCTATCTTACCTCAGAGCTTACTGGAAAGATTGGCGTTATCTGGTCTCTGGGCTTCATAGCCCCGATTAGTACAGTGCTAGTTTTACCGGTTGGAGCCACTGTGATCAGTCTTAACGTTATTCCACTTGAGATCGATTCAGAGAGTGGAAAAACGGTTCTGATAATGCCGGCTGGGCAGTTGGAGATCCAGTATACATTGAATATTATTGATTCAGAGCAGCTATCAGAGGCGGCCATCGAGGCTGCTGAAGAGGCTATCCAGACGGCGTTAAGCGACGGCATCATAGTAACTGAAGCTCAGGCGCTTCTAACCGAGGCAAAGGCGTTCTTCCAGCAGGGTAACTACTTTGATGCAGAGGAAAAAGCAACGCAGACGGTTCAGCTAGTCGATGAAACAGTAGATGAGGCTACTATGGCGGAGGCGCGGGTTACAGCAGCTGAGACTGCGGTTCAGATTGCGCGTGAATCGGGAAAAACCATCGGATTGGAGGAGGCCGAGGAATTGCTGAGAGACGCTCAATCAGAGCTTCAGACTGGAAACTATGAACAAGCAGTGATCTACGCCGAACAGGCTCTGGGAGCTGCCCTGAACGCCGAGAAACCGGGAAATAATAGCCTCTTGCTGGGGGCTGGGTTGATTGCTGTGCTGGTTATTGGAGTTTACTTCTTCTATCAGAGGAAGCCCGGCGTTGAACCGGCTCATGTTGATGTTGAGATCGATCTTGAACGATTATTTGATGAGCATCCCGAGCTCAGGATGGATGACCGGGAGGTACTGAAGTATCTCGCAGAGAATGGTGGAGAAGCCTTTGCATATGATATTCGGGAACGTTTTGATATTCCAAGAACTAGTGCGTGGAGAATGATTCAGCGGCTCCAGCGCTATGAGGTAGTGGATGAGAGAAAGATCGGAGGACAGAGCCTTATCCGAATCATTGAGGAGTACAGGAGGGAGCCCCAATGAAGAAACAGTTGTTCCGCGGGGTTTCACGGGGTTCCTCTAATACCATCGCGTCATATAGGGGGATAGGGAAAAAGATGAAACAAGATACGCTTTTGGCGCTCACCGTGATTATGATAGCCTCGATGATGATTGGAACAGCATGGGCTCAGCCAAGCGTTGAGTTATCGCCTTCAGTGGTAAAACCCGGAGAAAAAGTTACCATACTGGGACAGGCTTCACCGGGCGCTACTGTGTTCATTGAGATATCAAACTCCAGAACATCATTGGACTCACTCAATGTCACAGCGAATACATCAGGGCAATTTAGTTTGGAATACCTTGTCGCCGCTAACTCGCCCATTGATGTTTACATAGTAAGAGTGCAGGTGGGTGAGGAGTCAACTGAGATATCATTCATATTATCAAAGATGACACCTCAACAGCTAGCTGATAGCATCAGGGTTCTAGTAGTAAACGCTAAAAAACAGGCAGAAACAGCCCTCATGCAGGCCAGAAAACAGGGACAACCAATACCAATCGAGATTAGAGACAAGTATATGCAAGGACTCAACGACATAGAAAACGCTGCGAACGCGATTCAGAGCCAAAACTATGTGGCAGCCCAGGGTTCGTTACAGGAGGCTTTGAACAAGTTTAGAGAGGTTGTGGAGTACTCCTATGGTGATAATGTTGAGCCAGTCACAAACCCTGAGCAGGAGAGAATCAGGGTACAGGAAAAAATAGACACACTTCACCGCCAATACAGCGAGATCAAGGGCGCGGTCGATAAACTGGGAGAAAACGGGTTGAATGTCGAGACCCTTGAGAGAGACCTGAATACTCTACGAGAGAGGATAGCAGAAGCCCAGAATCTTCTCGATGAAGGCGAGGTCTCCGAAGCGGAGCAGATTGTAACACGAGCCCAGCAACTAGTAGCCCAGAGACTTACAGCCCTACGCCAAAGACAGGCGGAGGTCACAAAGCGGTTAGCAGTGAGGTATCAGACATCTTTGGAGAACAGGGTGATAGCGTATAGAGATACATTCCAGAAACTCCAAGCGGTTAGACCAGCACAGTCAGGGATGGCGCTGCAGGAACTTGAGACACTGAGACAGCAGCTCACTGTATCAAATTCATTAATCGAAAATGACAACCTTGTCACTGCGCTTCAAGAGATGAGAAACACCGAGACTAGACTCAAGAACCTCGCAAACACCGTGAATGGAGAAGTTACTAGCAGGCTCCTGAACAGAATCGATGAACTGACGGCTAACCTGCAGAATCTATCAGGTTCAGACATCAGCAAGATACAGATCGAGATCGAGGAAACAAAGAACACCCTGAACGACTATCTTAGAAAGCATCCATTATCGAGACCAAATAACCCGGGGCAGGCTCCCAGCGGTTAGAGGATAAAAGTCAATAACCACAGATACCCATTGAAGCATCATGGTTGATTGCTGGCTACCCTACGGCGACACAGAGGTCTATGTATCGGTTGAATTAGAATCTCTTATTGGAATAGCTGATCTGAAACAGGTTGAACCAGAGAAGACGGCTGTTGAACTCATAACAGATGCACTGATGGAGCCATATGGTAAGCCACTGGAGGAACTCGTTGACCCCGGAGTGGATGTAGCGATCGCTGTGGATATCTACTCGAATCCCCACGCGGTCACTCAGGCACTGACAGAGGTAACCAAGATGCTTGTAGAACTCATTGTGCCTAAAGAGCGGATTACCATTATTCTCGGTAATGGGGAGAGTGAAAAAGAAAACACTATGATACGTGATGCAATCAACGAGTTGCCTGATCTTAAAAACATCACTCTAATCGACCATAACAGAACCACAGGAAACAATGTAACACTCGATGAGACCCACAGAGGAACCCCAGTCGAGATAAATCGAGGATATCATGAAGCAAAGCTAAAGATCGCCATAGGAGAGACGAGGATAGATGCTCTAACCGGGTATGCTGGTGCCCACAGTGCGGTAGTGCCTGGGCTGGCTTCAGTTGATACTATCAAAGGTTACAGGAAAAGGTATATTGAGTCCAGGACTTCACCCGGTGGCCTGGAGCTCAATCCAATCAAGGAGGATGTGATGGAAGCCATTGGTAAGACAGGCATAGATTTCGCGATAAATCTTGTAACCAATAAGGAGGGTAGAATCATCGCGGTTCACAGCGGAGGCTATGAGGAGACATGGGGAAAAGCCATCAATAGCCTCGCGGATCAGCGGGAGGTCAAGACAGAGGGAGGAGCAGATATCGTGATCACGAGCGCTGGTGGAGCCCCATATGATCAGAGCTTCTACCCGGCTACATGGGCTCTGCTGAATGCATCCAAGGCAGCAAAGAAAAACGGAACCATTGTTCTCCTCGCACAGTGTGTTACGGGTTTAGGCGCGGAGGCTTTCACTCAGCTGGCCAAGGTAAATGAGTCAAATGAGCTTATGCGACGGTATATGTATGGAGCTGAGGCACTGAATTTGATGAAGCAGGTGCAGAAAAATAACCGAATCATATTGGTATCTGCGTTGCCAAACTATCTTGTTGAGTCTCTCGGCATGGATGTGGCGAGGACAGCGAATGAGGCGTATCAGAAGGCTATACAGTCGCGGAGAGGGCGGAAGACCTCGATAATTCCATATGGGTGTCAATCCATCTGGTCAGAAGTGTAGCTGAAATCAAAATTTAACGCCTCAAAAACGATGGACAAGTAACAATATCCGACAAGGTTTAGGATTAAGATTCCCTTGGACGAAGATTATATTGGGAATAAAGCCACGAGACTCAGCAACATCACCGCGACGTAGATGAGTAACCCCAGCTTCCGAGATGTACTCAGTGAAGATAAATCATCCAAGGGCTCGATGGATTCAACGCCGGGACGCATCAGGAAAAAAGCCACTACCACACCCATCACCACGTAGCCCGAGATTATCAGAATCAGCACTCCTGCTACCGAGACTATTTTATGGGATTCTCTGCCTACAAGGCTTCGGATAATGTGTCCGCCGTCCAGTTGCCAGCTTGGGATGAGGTTGATGAAAGTCACTATGCAGCCCACCCATGTAGCGAAGGCAACAGGATGCATTATGAGCACCTCGGAGGACGTGGTGGGTTTGATAATAGATGCAATTATCTCCAGGATAAGTGGCATCGGCATTATCTGGAAACGGATCTCGGGATAATCAAACATCCATTGATTCACCTGAACCGAGGGGACAATGAAGCTGAGACTGATACCCACGACTGCTATCAAGGATGTAGCTATGAAGCCGCTTACAGGTCCGCTGAGGCCTAGGTCGAATAACGCGTCTCGGTTGACAGGGGGCTCTCGTTGAGAGATGATGGCTCCCAGTGTTCCCCCCATCCCCGGAGGGGCTGGTATGAAGTATGGCTGTGACGCGTTTATTCCACGCTTCAGAGCTATGTATCTGTGGCCATACTCGTGAACCGCGAAAATCAGGAGTATAGCGAACGTGAACATCAGGACGTTTACTATTATGGGGGTATTGGGCATGAGTTCCTGTCTTAATATGGGATTGTTACTGCGGAGATATCCATCAAGCATCACTGTTAATACTGTGGCTGCGAAGAGGACCTTGTTCCTTAGGTAGCTCTCATTCTCTATGATATCGCGTTGTAGGATCGAGAGGTGATAATTGTCTACGATCCATCTTATTCTGGGGAGATACCCGCTGGGGCGCAGCTCGTCTGCTAGTGCCTTGAAGGCGTGTTTCATCAATGTCTGTCTGAAGCCCTCGCCCCTTGTCTTCACTATGAAGGTGGGTGTGGTTCGTTCCCAGTATGCTTTTACTACTTTGAAGTGTTTCTCGACGGCTTCAACGTACACTGGGTTCATTACGCGGCTAGTCTGGGATTCGGGATCAGCCATTATTGTTTATTTATTATTGAGCCCTTTAAACCCCGCTAGTTATTTTTTGCGATTTCTTTAAATCTGATGGGATTCAACATCAAGGGACAAAAAGTGAGTTCCGAGAGTTTCACAGTCCGGGTGTTCAAGACCGATGACCTTGAAAGAGTAATGCAAATCAACGCAAAGTGCCTGCCTGAAAACTATAGCAGCTACTTCTATAGAGACCTCTACACAAAGTATCCGGAGACCTTCCTCGTCGCGGAGATTGACGGTGAACTTCAAGGTTATATTATGTGCAGGATCGAGCGCGGCTGGTCCAAGAAGGGAAAGTTGAGCCCCGCGAGACTCTGTCACGTGGTATCAATCGCGGTCATGGAGAATTATCGCCGTAGAGGGATGGGAAAGGAACTCATCATCCAAGCGATGTCTCGTGGACGCAAGGTCTATGACTGTAATGAAGGGTATCTTGAGGTTCGTGTAAGCAATGAGCCCGCGGTCGGGTTATACAGTAAGCTGGACTTCAGCAAGGTTAAGCGGAATTATGGTTACTACCTTGACGGGGAGGATGCTTGGGTGATGGCGGCGACTCTAGATGCTTTTTAGCAAACATTATTATTCGTAGGGCAACAGTATTTGGTGAAGTCAAATGGAAATGGTTGACGTCCTGAGCTTTGTTATCATTCTCTTCAGTCTAGGAGTCTTCTACTGGTTCGGGAGATTCACCCAGAAACTCATCAAACAGCACTATGATATCTATGGGCTCCTCTACGACTTGGAGGAGAGCGATAAGAAAAAGAAGCAATGACCCGTTTTTTGCGTTACATACATAAGTCTCCGAGAGATTATGCTGTGGAATTATGAATAACAGCGCTTTGATACCCTGGACAGAAGTCTCTAGCTGGTCATGTAAGGCATGCGGTAACTGCTGTATAGGGTACCGTGTGCCCCTAAAGATGGATGAGATGATCAGGGTATCAAATCAGTATGGAGGCGATGTGCTCGAATACGGGTTAGGCAAGGCATATCTCCGAAACCAGAGCAACGGGCGCTGTATCTTCCAGAGACCATTGATGAATAGGTGGATTTGCACTCTTCAGGGAACAAAACCCACAGCGTGTAGACTCTTCCCATTCAGGATGCATAACAAGCCACTTTACAAGGATGGAGAAAACGCCAAAGTCGTGATCGGTGATAGGGTGTATTATCTCTATATGGACCCTGACTGTCAGGGAATCGTGTTGGGTCAGCCCACTGATCGGTTCAAGAACGAGATAGTGCCAGAGATCGTCAGGATAGGCATGGGGCTTCCAGTCAAACAGAAATACACTACATCCAAGAGCATTCACTGGCGACC
>CAYUTB010000065.1:0-14031 GCA_964447425.1 uncultured Candidatus Bathyarchaeia archaeon | reverse complement strand
CTATTATTATTTAGCGTTGCTGGACTTTGTGCTCCCTGATATAAAGGGAACAGAGGTAGCTAAGGCACTGTATTTGAGCAATCGAATAAGTAATGTGCTGTTTATTACAGGTTACTCACATATTTTTGATTTCATAGATCCTGTAATCAAGGATTTTTGTAAGGTTCTTTTAAAGCCTGTATCTGGGGAGGTCTTGGTTGAATCTGTAAGAGCAGCGTTAGAACCCCTTGATATGGTTGTAGTAAGAGAACTGGTGAGCACAATTTGAAGCTGAGGCTCAAACTGTTCACGCTCTTCTCAGTTAGTTATCTGCTTATTTTCATAGTCTTGCAGTTAGCTTCAAACTCTTTCCTTCTACGAGGAGTTGAGGAACTTGAGAAAAACGATGTCATAGAAGACACAACGATGGGCTTGGCGGCGTTAAACCATAGAATCATCGAGTTAGAGGAGGCGGCTGCGCGTTTCTCTTCTTATAACGATGTTTATCAGTATATGAATGCAAAAGATATGCTCTCAGATGACTATATTTTGAATGTTTTTAACGATGCAGCGCTATCTGAAGCAGAGATAAACTACGTACTATTGTTCAGCCTTGAGGGGGAGACGGTTTTCCAGAAAGGATACAGCCTGATAGGGAATGTGGAGATGGATGTTTCGGATGAATTGATCGACTTTTTTGAGATGAACAGTATCTTGGTTATGCATCAGGATAGGCAAAGTAAGTTATCTGGGATACTAAAAACGCCTGAGGGGCTGTGGTTTATGTCCTCACAACCTGTTAGCGCAGGCAGGGGCTCCATTATCGGTTCCATTGTTATTGGTAGGGAGATTAGTTCAAGAGAGGCAGACACCTTACAGGAGTCCACGTTTCTTTCACTGGATATTGTCCAATTACTTGACTCAAATAAATCGAATGGATATGAAGAGATTATCAAACAAATCTCTATGGATTCTCCAGTATTTATTCAGAAAATAGACTCCGAGATGATTAAAGGGTATTCAGTACTGAATGATGTATATGGGAATCCAGCGGTTCTTCTACAGGTTGAATCTCCTAGACTCATATATCAACAGGGGATTCAAATGGTCAACTATTTTGTCCTGTCCTTTGTTTTAATAGGAGTCTCCATCGGGATGCTCGTGCTACTCGCTTTAAACAGGTTGGTGATCATGCCGTTGTCCAAGCTTAGTAGCGAGGTAGCCGAAATTAACCCATCAACAATAAACGAGGTCTCAGTGGAAATTCCGGGTAGCGATGAGTTATCAGGATTATCCAAGGACATAGATAAGATGCTAGAGACTCTCAGGGATTATCAGAACCGGATAAAAGAAACAGAGAGAATGGTCTTTATCGGAGCCACCGCGACTATGGTGGGTCATGATCTCAGAAACCCATTGCAGGTCGTATTCATGTTGACTGATCTCATACAGAAGAGAATACGGAGACTGCAGGGCGCCGAAACATTGGACCCAGAGCTTGAGAGCCTTGAGAGGCTGACAGTGAGGATTAAAGATCAGGC
Source organism: uncultured Candidatus Bathyarchaeia archaeon (assembly GCA_964447425.1). GTDB lineage: Archaea > Thermoproteota > Bathyarchaeia > TCS64 > TCS64 > RBG-16-57-9. The sequence goes on along the minus strand of CAYUTB010000065.1, from coordinate 12,511 downwards.
GGCTTACATGAACAAAGTGGTATCTGATCTTCAGGGATTGACAACAGGGATAAGTCTTGAGATAGAGAAAATGGATGTTATTCAGCTAATCTACAAGGTCCTTGAATCTATTACATTAGGGGAAAATATTGAAGAAAAAATCATCTTTGAGGAAGACTTTCCGATGATATACGCTGACGGAACAAAGCTGAGGAGAGTGTTCACCAACCTGATTACAAACGCGGTTCAAGCCATGAAGGGGGAAGGAGAGCTGGTTATTAGAGGACACAGGGTTGAGGATCAGATCTATGTGAGCGTCATAGACACAGGGGATGGCATAGCTGAAGAATATCTGGATAAGATATTTGACCCATTGTTCACCACCAAGGCAAAGGGAACTGGTCTGGGTTTGACGGTATGCAAACTGATAACGGAGTCCCATGGCGGTGACATAGTGGTTAAATCATATCCCGGCTCAGGGTCACGTTTCACGGTCATACTGCCGATACATAATAGTCAGGATGAGGTTAACCAGATCCAAGAGACACATATGGAGTACGCTATGCCTCAGGGGCATATATTGCCGAGTTGCCTATAGTCGACTTGTTTTACTGATTATTATTCCATAGTTGGTTTAAAGCTGGATTGCTGATCTCAGAAGGATTAGGTTGAACTGGGTACTTGTCTTCGCAGGTTTATTACCGCTCTGGGTAGCCTTGTTCATAGTATTCACCAATATGAGAGTACTGAAAGAGGAGGACCCATTGATAGAACCAGTTCCCTTTCGGGCTGAGAAGCCACTGGAGCTGGAGTTCACAGATGAAAAGACTGGTGAGCCAAAAAGCCTATTCAAAGGTCTACTAAACAAGTTAAAAAAAGAGAAATCTGATAAACCTGAGGAAGAGATAGACTTCACTGAACCACGGAGTAATGATCAGCCTGTCTCTTTGGGGCTGCCAAAAGGTATTAAACGCCTCTGGGGCGTGACTTTTGTACTGATTTTTCTAGCCTGCCTGGTCTATGGGTCAGATAAGGCTCTTGTCTATATTTTCAAGGAGTATCGATGGGTTATTGGTACGACAAATCCCTGGACTGCGCAGCTGGAGTTCGCTTCTGTTTCAACATCAGCCATCGCTGGGCTTTCCGCTATGCTCGCAACTCTAAGAACTGGGATTTATCTCCTCAGAAACTAGGCGATAAAGCTTAGAGTCGCCAGTCATAAGATTGTATATGGTTATTCGTGATACGGTTCTGCTGGGAGACCCGAGGCTGAGGGAGAAATCCGAGTATGTTGTAGTTGATAGGAAACTCCCACAGATGCTAGAAGATCTGAAGGATACATTAACAGAGCATCAAAGAGCCTACAAGATGGGCAGAGGACTGGCGGCGCCCCAGATCGGATACAATAAACGTATAGTGTATATTCAGACCCCGGATTTCACTAGTTATCTCATAAACCCGGAGATCGTATGGAGGAGCCCCGAGATGTTTGATGTATGGGATAGCTGCTTCAGTATGGAAGCGAAGTTTTTCGTAAAGATACCCCGAAACCGCAGCATCAAGGTGAAGTACACAGATGAGTTTCAGGAGTTCCATAACGACACCTTCAGCGATGATATGAGCGAGCTGCTGCAGCATGAAATAGATCATCTGGATGGAATCATGTGCAGTGACCGCTTGACAGACCCCAAGAACATCGTAATGCGTCAGGAGTGGGAGAAACGGTACCGCACCCCCGGAATCGGTATGTAGTTTTCATAGTTCTTATATCGAGTGATTCAGACAACAATCTAGTTTGAACACGAAAACATTAGCCATGCTACTCATCGGCGTAATCATCGGCTCAACAGCAGGATACTTCGGTAACGTCCTTGTGACCCGCCCAATATTGACGGATCTTCAGGACCGTATGCAGGGCATCGAGGATGACTATAATTCGCTTGATGCTAGCTTTAATGAGCTTAGTACAGAGAAGGCGGACTTGGAGCAGCAACTGGAGACACTGCAGAGTGTCTACGCTGAGCTTCAAGCCGAGAAAGAGAGCCTAACCGAGGAGCAGCAGGCATTAACGGAGCAACTAGAGACATTATCGGCTATGTACGAGTCCCTCTTGGAGGAGTACCAGATGAGCCTTGGGGGACTCGATTTTTCTAATCAAACTATACCCGTGATTGAGCGGAACTTTACGTGGGGTTACGCTGGGGAAACATATGAGATAAGCATAGTAGTGCCTGAGCCCATGTATGAGTACTATAGCGGCAAGTCAAGGTACGTGACCTCGGATTACAGGGGCTATATTCTTCACCCATATGATGATGCGTACATCAAGGTGCTCGTGAAGGAATTCGATGGGTTAGCTGCTTTCAATAACATGACTTCAGGGGATGAACTTAACATGGTTATCTCATTCGTCCAGAGCCTTCACTATCTGACAGATGATACAACGGGATTTGACGAGTACCCCAAGTTCCCGGTTGAGACCCTTGTGGATACAGGGGGAGACTGCGAGGATACCAGTATCCTGTTAGCGCATCTGCTTGAGGCCATGGATATCGATGTGGCTCTACTGAGTCTCCCGGGGCATATGGCTGTGGGGGTTGATGTGAACGCCACTGGGGTTCACTGGGATGTTGGAAACCATACCTACTATTATCTGGAGACTACGACACCGGGTTGGGAGATAGGGAAGGTTCCGATTGAGCATGTGGGCAAAGAGGTTACCATTGATGGTATTGATAATATTCCCTTCCTGATGCATACATGGACGGCTACACGCACGATCAACCTCGTTGACATAACCATCACATACACAAATGAAAGCCCCACGAATGGCTCTGGATACAGGGCTTGGGTTGGAATAGAGCTTGATAACGGTGAGCTCTGGGCTGAGAACATCGGGGGATACCTTGATCTAGCATTCGGTGAGTCAAGGATTGTTAGGCTCTCGGTTCAGGGTCCCAGACATGACACTATGCGATTGATCATAGGGGTTCTGGCACCGGATGGGGAAGTCATCACGAAGAAATACAGTGAATACTTCACAACACGGTAGCTGGGGGATTCGCCTTTTATCCATCCAGCGAGGATTACTATGATATGGAATTCTATGAGGTAATCAAGACCCGGAGAAGCATCAGGTCATACAAGAAGACTCCGGTACCGGAGGATGTTCTCACGCGGGTGATGGAGGCTGCGAGGATCGCCCCCAGTGGACATAACAGGCAGTTCTGGAAGTTCTACGTTGTCGAGGTAGCGGATAAGAAGCAGAAGGTGGCTGAGGGCTGTGCGGGTAGGGCTTGGATCGGTGAGGCTCCTATTATTGTGGTGGCTGTTGGCCAGAAATATCAGTACAACCGAGGTGGTTACATGGGGGAGATGTCCTTCACCATGGATGTGAGCATCGCTTTCACCCACCTGATACTGGCTGCCCGCGCCGAGGGTTTAGGCACTTGCTGGATAGGTGACTTCAGTAACGATAAGGTGAAGGAGGCGCTTGGGCTATCAGAAGAGGAATACGTTGTGGCTTTGACCCCTTTGGGTTACCCGGATAAAGGGGTCTTCAGCGAGAACATGACTAGGAAGAGCCTCGATGAGGTAATGGAAAGGGTCTGAAATGAGCCGAATTAAGCTAGTTGTATTTGATATGGCGGGCACGACCGTCGATGACGAGGTTGATGGTCTGCCCCTCGTCTTGAAGAGCTATGATGGTGCGCTAAGGAGCCATGGGGTGGAGGTGCCAATGGAGGTCTTGAACGCTCAGCGTGGACGCGATAAGTGGACCGTCATAAAGGAGCTGGGAGGAGACAAGGCAGAGGCGATATACGGTGCATTCATCGGGGTTCTCAGCCAGAACATCACAAAGGTTCGTGAGGTTGAGGGAACCGCTGAGACCTTCAGGTTTCTGAGGGAACACGGTGTACGGGTGGTTGCATCGACTGGTTTCCCGGTTGAGATAGCCGAGCCCATGATTGAGCATCTTGGATGGCTTAGAAACGAGTTGATCGATGGATGGGTATGCAGTGAACAGGTTGGGGCTAGCAGGCCTGATCCAGCTATGATAATTAGCTCGATGAAAAAGTATGGGGTCTCTGATCCCCGGGCTGTGATGAAGGTTGATGACACCGTGAAAGGTATCGAGGAGGGTGTGAATGCCGGAGTCTACACTGTCGGAGTGTTGACGGGCACACAGAGCATCCAGCAGCTTAGCGCAGCAGGGCCAGATACTATTCTGCGGTCCGTCGCTCAGATCCCAGCGCATCTAGTCGAGAAAAAACTGGTGTAGAGTAGTTTTACTCTATTTTCTCGGGCTCTTTTTCTAGTCTTGATGATGGGTTTATCTTAACGCTCTCACTGTACTGCACAGTGCCTTTGATGGTGCAGCCGGAGAGTATCGTCACTTTTCTGCCCTTGACGTTATCGCACTCGACGTTCTCAAGTACAATCTCATCACCGACTATGTCGGAGGTGTATAATGCGCCTCGGTTTCTCCAGTCATCGTGGCTCAACTGGATGTTTATGTAACCTGCCTCAATGCCACCCCTGATAAGGCTCTCATCGTGGCTCAGTCTCGCCTCAAACGATTTCGCCTTGACCTTTCCTTCGACCCTCATGACACCGCTGTACATGATTTTCTCCTCAGATACTAGGTCCCCGCCGAACCGGATTGAGCCACTTGATTCAAGCTCTCTTTCAATAGAGCCTGCACCCTCCACCTTCGTCGAGCCTGAGACCTTTCCGTATTTTATCTTCAGATCTTTTTCTATCTGCGTGCTCCCCAAACTCTTGAGCTCATCACAGGTAAGAACACCGTCTATTCTGGCTGATCCACTGAACTTCACAGTATCCGCTGTTATGTCGCCCTCTATGTGCGTTGAGCCACTACTGCGGAATTCTCCGATCTTGAGTCCTCCGGGTATGCGGCTGCTTCCGCTTGTGGTTATCTCCTCTGGGCTGATGCGCCCTGAGCCTGATATTTTGAACATTCCATATGTGGGAATGGTGATCCTGCCCGAGCCTGCTATCTTGGTTGTGGGTATCTCGCTGTACTCCATCTTCATCATGATGTGAGACTGTTTTTTCTTTTTAAAGCAAACTCACCACTTATAGTCATGGATGGTAGTCACAATTTGTTACTACTCGTAGGGGTTCTCGGGGTTATGTATCTTCAGATACGTGTAGATTAGCCCCACGGATAACAGCAGGGACTGTATCAGCCACGGTAGCTGTGGGTTCAAGTAGTAGATGAAGCCCCCCACAAGGCTACCCAGAGTCTTGGGTAGGAATATGAGGAAGCCGCTTGCGAATCCGACCCCTGATACGCCTAGGCTCATGCCGCTGCCTAGTCCAGCCATGATCCTCCCCCGGATACTACGAGGTATGCTGTCGGCTAGGTAGACCTGTGAGGATATCCAGATGAAGACGCCGCTGAGGGTTATCAGGGTGAACATGGGTAAGGCGAGCCAGAAGCCCTCGGCGAGGGTGAACCCATACATGCTGGGGATGCCCAGTATGAGCCCGAATAGCAGACACTTTCTGGAGCCATAATAGTCAACTATTCCACCGATGAATAAGCTGAGGATCGCCTTGGCGATGCCGCTCCAGAGAAGGATGATCCCCCACTGGTAAGGGTGCAGATCAAGTGCATCTGTTGCGTACAGAATCCAGAAGGGCAGGATCATGCTCCCAAGGAAGCTCAGTAGCATGCTTACGGCTGTGTAACTTCTGAGGTTTTCCCAGACCCAGCGGAGGGACTGGTTGGTGTCCTTGTAGGCGGCCTTGAATAGTTTTACTGGGTTCCAGTTGATCTCCTGGATATCAGAGAGGGTCTCCTTCAGGAAGAGAAGCCGCATCGCAGCCACTATTATCCCAATTAGGAAGCTTATCATGAAGCCTATGCGCATTGCGGGTATCAGCTCGAATCTTGCGATGAACAATCCACCGAGGTATGGGCTGACGACCCTGACGATGTTTGGTAACGCGAAGTTGAAGCCATATAGTTTACCGCGATCCCCGACAGGTATGCTATCCGCCATAATGGCGTTCATGGCTGGAGTGTAGAAGAGGCTCATGTTCTGATAGATCATCGCAACGGCTGCCCACTCCCAGCTAGGAGCCCAGAGGTAAATGATGAAACTCGAAACATAGATAATAGTGGAAGACGCGACCAGCCTAACACGCCCTGATTTATCCGCGATGTAGCCACCTACAGGGTAGAGCAGCATGGCTCCGAAGCTACCGAGGGCGTTGATCAACCCTATTAGAGGGACGGATGCTCCGAGAGCTTGTATATAGATGCTGATATAGTGGTCTATGTTGGTGTCGCTCATGCTCCAGATGACGCGGCTGAGGGTCAGAACCAAGACATTTCGAGGAATCAAGCTCTTCTTGGTAGTCCCACTCAAAAAACGACACCGTTATCTAAGAAAAACCTGCAACCTAGGATTAAACTTTATTTGTATGAGGTATTTTTGAAGTAACTATACCTGCTTTTTCTCCGGGTCTTTGAGCCACATGAATGTGAAGATCAGCCCAACGGTTAGGAAGACTGTCTGAAGTATCCATGGCAGCGCTGCGTTATAGTCGTAGATATAGCCGCTGAATATGCTGCCGATGGTCATGGGTATGAAGACTAGGAACCCGGAGCTGTAGCCACCGCCTGTTACAGCTACACTTGTACCGCTTCCAAGACCAGCCATCACCCTTCCCCTCATGGAGCGTGGGATGGTGTCCGCGAGATATGCGCTGCTGGCGATCCACATGAAGGCGCTGCTAATCACAAGGGCGACATAGATTATCATGGCGGTCCAGAAGCTCTGGGCTAGAGTAAACAGATACATTCCCGGTATCGCGATTATGAATGTAGCTAGGAAGCATTTACGGGCACCCATTTTGTCCACGAGGGGTCCGATGATGAGACTGAATATGGTTTTCGCCACCCCGCCTACCAGCATGATCAAGCCGAACTCATACGCGGTTAATCCGATTACCTCGTTGGCGAATACGACCCAGAAGGGGAGTACGATGCTGCCTAGTGAGGCCATCAGCATGCTTACGATGGCGTAGCCTCTTATGTTCTGGAATGTCCATCGGATGCTATCAACGGCGTTGCTATATCCTTCTCGTAGTATTTTGAATATGTCTCGTCCTATTCCCTCTCCTTGGATCGTTTCTTTGAGGTATCTCAGTCTTAGGAAGGCTACGAATAATCCTACGGCGAAGCTGATCATGTATCCAAGTCTCATCGCGGGTACAAGCTCCATCCTGTCGATTAGTAAGCCACCGATGTATGGTGTGAATATCCTGACAGCGTTTGGTATGGCTATTGTTAATGCGTACAGCTTACCTCTCGCTCCTGGTGGGATGCTGTCCGCCATGATGGCGTTCAGTGCCGGCATGTAGAATAGCACTACGTTCTGGTATGTGACAGCGAGTGCTACCCATCTCCAGTCTGGGCTGAATGCGAAGATGAGGAAGCTGGAGACATAGAGTAGTGTCGAGATGCCCACGAATTTTGCTCGTCCAGCCTTGTCAGCGATGTAGCCGCCGATTGGGTAGAGTAAGAGGGCGGCGAAGCTCCCCAGTGCGTTTACCCAGCCGATGGTGGGCTTGTCTCCCCCAAGAGCTAGGATGTAGAGGCTGAGGTAGGGTAGTACAAGGGCGTCGCTCATGCTCCAGAGGATTCGGCTGACGGTCAACACGAGGACGTTGCCTGTAAGAAGCTCACGGAGCGTCTGATCTTTAGGTAATGCTTCCACGGTCATTAATGGCCACCGAGTAATCTTTCTTCAGCCCTGCTACGCGGATTTAAAGTTTAGCTCATATGGGGAAAGGTGATATGCAGAGTAAGTCTCTCATATCGTGTTGATTTAGATGGGAGACGATTTTGTTCACCCCTATATTCCCAACTCGGTGCCCAGCGTCAAGAAGAAGATGCTGGAGTACATCGGGGCGGAGAACGCTGATGAGCTCTACGCCGAGATGATCCCAGACAGGCTGTTATTGAAGCGAGACATGGTGCTCCCCGAGCCCATTCTGAGTGAGCAGGAGCTCAAAAGACATGTCGCAGGCATGTTATCCAAGAACAAGGACACCGAGGAGTACATCAGCTTCCTAGGAGCCGGCTGCTGGCAACACTACGTTCCCAAGGTCTGCGAGGTTATCCAGAACCGAAGCGAGTTCCTAACCGCCTACGCCGGTGGAGTCTACAGTGACTTGGGTAGGTTTCAGGCGAATTTTGAGTTCCAGAGCCTCATATGTGAGTTGCTAGATATGGAGGTCTCGGGGTTGCCCACATATGACTGGGGAGCCGCCGCCGGTAACAGCATAAGGATGGCTGCGAGGCTCACAGGTAGAGACGAGATACTTGTGCCCCGGAACGTTAGCCCGGCTAGGCTGAGTATCATAAGGAACTTCTGTGGCTCGGTTGATCCAAATGGCGGGATCAAAGTCACCCTCGTAGACTATGATATTGAGACGGGTATGGTTGATCTAAATGATCTTGAGTCCAAGCTCAGCGAGAAGGCTGCGGGAGTCTACTATGAGAACCCCAACTATCTGGGGATAATCGAGGCAGATGGAGCCAAGGTATCAGAACTAGCCCACAGAGTGGGCGGTGAATCCATCGTAGGCGTGGACCCCATCAGCCTAGGGGTGTTAGCCTCACCGGCTGAATACGGAGTTGATATCGCGTGCGGTGAAGCCCAGCCGCTGGGGATAAGCATGTACGCTGGTGGCGGAAGCTGCGGCTTCATAGCCTCAAGGGATGAGGAGCGGTATGTTGCAGAGTACCCGCTGCGACTTGTAAGCATCTCGCCAACATCGGTTGAGGGGGAGTATGGTTATGGTATGGCGCTCTATGATAGGACCAGCTACATGGCTCGTGAGAACGCCAAGGACTGGGTGGGCACAACGACTGCACTGTGGGGCATCACAGCGGCGGTCTACATGAGCCTACTTGGACCACAGGGTATGAAGGAGCTGGGGGAGACGATCCTAGAAAAGAGCCACTACACGGCTGGTATCCTAGGGGAACTTGATGGGGTTGATATACCGTACTCTGGGTTCTTCAAGGAGTTCCCAGTCAAATTCAATACACCGGTTGCGGGGATCAACGAGAAACTCCTTCAACAGAAGATATTCGGAGGCAAAGACCTGAGGAGCGAGTACCCTGAGCTGGGTGAGTCAGCCCTCTACTGTGTCACCGAGATGCATAGCCTAGAGATGATTGAGAAACTGGAGAAAGCCCTGCGGGAGGTGCTGGCATGAAGCTAAGAGAATATCATGCGGCGCGGTGGAACGAGCCCATAATACATGAGCTCAGCAGCCCCGGTGAACGGGGGTTCATCCCACCGAGGTCGGAGAAGAAGATCAGGGAAAGGATCGGTGCAGGCGAATCGCTGATACCTGAGGGGATGAGGCGTAAGAGCAAGCCAGACCTGCCTGAGCTCAGCCAAGCACAGGTGCTGAGGCATTATCTGAGGCTCAGCCAGATGGTTCTGGGGATGGAGCTGGACATCGACCTAGGAGTAGGCACATGCACCATGAAGTACAGCCCAAAGATCAACGAAGAGCTAGCAGCCATGACCAAGGACATACACCCGTTGCAGCCAGAGGAAACACTGCAGGGGCTACTGGAGCTGGTCTACGAGTTCGGTGATGTATTCCTCAGAGAGATCAGCGGCATGGATGCATTCACCTTCCAGCCACCGGGTGGCTCAGCTGGGTGCTACAATAACGCATTGATTATGCGGAAATATCACGCAGATAGAGGTGAAGCCCACAGGGACGAGGTGATAACCACAATATTTAGCCACCCATGTGACGCAGCCACACCTGCGACAGCGGGGTACAAGGTGGTTACCCTTTACCCTGACCCTGAGACGGGGCTCCCCGACACAGAGGCTTTGAAGGAGGCGGTGGGACCACGTACGGCTGGCTGCTTCATCACGAACCCTGAGGATATCGGGATATTCAACAAACACATCGATGAATGGACGGGCATAATCCATGAAGCCGGTGGGCTCTGCAGCTATGATCAGGCAAACGCCAACGCCATAATGGGTGTCACCCGCGCCCGTGAGGCTGGCTTTGATATGCTCTTCTTCAACCTGCACAAGACCTTCAGCAGCCCCCACGGGAGCAGCGGACCCGGCTCAGCCGCAGTCGGGGTAACCAAGATGCTTGAAGAGTATCTGCCTGCCCCCGTTATCGTGAAGAAGGATGGAATCTACAGGCTCGACTATGATCGCCCCAAGAGCATCGGAAAGGTAAGGGACTTCATGGGCAACCTGCCAGTGGTGGTACGCAGCTACGCATGGTGTATGGCGATGGGCGCCAAGGGGCTGCGTGAGGCAGCCGAGGTGAGCATGATAAACAACCAGTACCTCTTGGAGAAGGTGAAAAAGATCAGGGGGGTATCCCTTACTTATCCGGCTCATCGCGTTGATCAGGCTCGCTGGAGTCTTGAGCAGATGAAACGGGATACAGGCGTCGGCATTGGAGATGTGAACAGGCGCGTGGTTGATTATGGGGTTCAGAGCTTCTTCACGAGCCACCACCCGTGGCTGATACCTGAGCCCTTCACCCCAGAGCCCTGCGAGACCTATAGCAAGGCGGATATCGATTACTGGTGCGCGGTGCTTGAGAAGGTGAGCGAGGAAGCCTACTGTGACCCTGAGCTGGTGAAGTCTGCCCCACATAACAGCTGTATCCATAAGATTACGTGGGATGGCTTCAACGACCCTGATAGGTGGGCTATGAGTTGGAGAGCATACAAGAAAAAGGAGAAGAAACAATGAAAAGACTGGAAGGCAAGACAGCCGTTGTGACTGGCGCCATGCAGGGGATCGGAGCAGGCATCAGCAGGGTCCTCGCTGAGCACGGAGCCAAGGTGGTGCTCACGGATATCAGTGAGAAGGTCAGGGAGACCGCGGAGAGCATCGGGCACGGCGCAGGTTGGAAGGTCATGGATGTCACGGACCCCGAACAGGTGAAACGAGTCTTCGATGAAATAGGGCCAGTTGATATATTGGTGAATAACGCGGGCATCTATCCACGCCGGAAGCTCGTTGAGATGGATGAAGCCTTCATGAAGCGCATTTTCGAGATCAATGTCTTCGGGATGTTCCGCTGCAGCAAGGCAGTATTACCCGGGATGATGGAGCGCAGATACGGCAAGATCATCAGCATGAGCAGCGTCACAGGACCCATGGTGGGGGCACCAGTTGGAGGACAGACCGCCTACGGCGCAACAAAGGCAGCTGTAATCGGCTTCACAAAGGCACTAGCCTTGGAGACAGCCCAGTACGGCATCAACGTGAACACCATCCTCCCCGGGTATATTCACAGCCCCAGCGCCTATGGGCTCAGGGGAAGCAGCGGAGACGCAGACGCTGAAAAGGCTATGCAAGAGTTCGGGTACAAGATACCCATGGGCAGGCAGGGCTCGCCTGAAGACATCGGGAAACTGGTGCTTTTCCTCGCCTCTGATGAGTCCAGCTATCTCACGGGCAGCGAGATAGTCATCGACGGCGGAAACATACTGCAGGAAGAATATCTGGGACCTTATAAGCCAAAGTAGGGGGGAGGGGGGGGTCACCTCATCCCAGCCCATAAATAGCCTCCAGCGCTGAACCCAGCCCCAGAAAGGCTTCTTTATGACCCTGATCAGTGAAAAAAAGTGGTATGGTAACGGTGAATTTTGGCACCAAAACCGGGCAGGTAACCATTATTTTCACGGGATAAGCTCGTTCAATCGTTTGTAGAAACCATACTTGGCTGGGTCCAGTTCCACATCATAGGTCTCCAAGAATAGGGAAATTAAGTCAACGGCTTCCTCACCGAAGTTGTACCTAATTGACCACATACATGAGACGAAGTCAACGTATGGATCAGCTAATCCAGCAAAGTCCCAGTCTATGACCCCCGAGAGCACACCATCCTCTATGAGGAGGTTTGGCAGGCAATAGTCGCCGTGGGTGAAAACAAGGTTCTCCACTGGTCTCCATTCTTCAAGGGAGGAGACATCGATCCCATTGGCTTCAAGGGTCTTTACCCAGTTCTCGATGGAGTGAATCACGGGGCAACCAGATACATCGAGGCTGTGAATCTGTTTGAGGGTCTCCGCGAGAATCCTTACAGCTGTTTCCCGGTCATGTGGCTTCACCTGATATGTTGGGGTACCAGTGACCTCACTGGTTAGAAGATACTCATATGACTCGTCTCTGCTATAGTAATGTGGGTCTGGTGTGGGGATTCGGTGGTTGATCCATTTGAGCATGTTGTACTCGGTCTCTAGTAGTCTGGAGTCTCGTCTGATCTTCAGATAAAGCGTAGGCTCCGAGATATGCTTCAACACATATATCTCGGCTTTGCTCTCAACCCAAGGATGCCGTGAGAAAGAGTAGCCACTGAGCCTCTCGCTTAGTTCCTCAGGCAACCTTGTAGAGAGTACGCCGCCCATACCCAGTATGAACCTTATAGTAGCCCTTCAATTCTTCGTCCAGCCCCGAGTCACCAGTATCAACACGCAGCG
>CAYUTB010000064.1:7879-14467 GCA_964447425.1 uncultured Candidatus Bathyarchaeia archaeon | reverse complement strand
CTGGGTTAGGAACCCAGCGACCCGTTATGTTGTTTAGGCTAGGGTCTTCAGCTCGTCCAACCTTGTCTTTACCAAGGTCATCATCTGGGCTCTGAGTTTCTCACCGTGGGCTTCCCTATCGATCCTGCTGAAGCGTCTGGCGAGTTCCTCGTCCCCTAAGTTGTTTTTTATCCATTTCTCGAATTCTCTTTTCTTGAAGTGGTGGTTGACTGCCCTGATATCCACTAGCTTGATTTTTTCATATAGATCGCTCAGGCTTGTGGCGGTCTTACCCGTGGAATCTCCCGGAGCCTTGTATAGTTCTAGACCATCGCTTTTTGGTATGGTTCTTAGTATCTTGGATACTGTTGCCTTGTCGAGTTGTGGTTTTTTATCGACAGATTTTTTCTCACTCGGTTTCTTACTCATATTATCAACTTTCTCTTAAGAACTGAAAAAGGGTTCTGTTTTTTGAGGTTAGATAAACTATTTTGTGGGTTGTTTTTCGCTGTGTGCGTGAACCCATTGTTCGTTTTATCCTCAAAGGAATATTTGGGGTCCTTGAACAAATACGCCTCCATTGCATCGATGATACAAATTATGGCAAATAGATGGGATCTACAATTAACTGTTTTAATCAAAATGTTAATTTCGTTTCTTTTTCTAATAATATATGTAAAATTTTAACTCATAATCAGAGGAGACTGAATATGATTTTTAATACCAGAAAAATATCTTCAAACCATGACTTTTAACACATCAACAGAGAAGGGCACACGGAGCTATCACAGGCTTGAGATCGTCCAGATGCTGGACGGCAACATGCTCTACGTTCCCGTCCACATCATACGGGGGGAAGAGGATGGCCCCACGCTGGGGTTATACGCCAACATACACGGCACAGAGTACTACCAGAACAGGATCATACGCTCAGTAACACAGAGCATAGAACCCGATGAGCTACGGGGCACGATAATCGCGGTGCCAGTAGCTAATCCCTATAGTTTTGCGGCTATGACTCGGGGTACGCCCAATCCACCCGAGGAGACCGTGGATTTCAGTAACATGAACAGGGTCTTCCCCGGGAAGAGGTTGACTCCATTATTTGGGAGCATGAACCCCAATGATGTCAGTCTCACTATGAGGATCGCTGCCCTGATCAGTGATGAGCTAGTATCCAAGTGCAGCCACATCTTGGATTATCATGGCCAGATGACTGGTATGGCGTTGAATAAGATGCTCTTCAACCTAGATCCCCCCAGCAAGGAGATGGCGCGGGTGTTTGGTCTCGGCATACTGCATGATCCCCCGGGCAGCATCGGAAACAGCGCCTATATGCCAATGACAAGCTACGCTGGGTATCCCAAGCGCTGTGCCCGAGATCGGTGGCGGTGGGCACGGGGAGCGTTTTGAGGCAGAGTGTGAACGGGTGGGCGTTAGGGGTACTTTGAATGTGATGAAGCATCTGGGAATGCTTGATGGTGAACCTGAGTTACCTGAGAGGCAGTTCTACTTCCTCTACGCGCCCCATGTCCGTGCCTCTCATGGAGGCTACTTCGTCTCAGACATGGAGGCATCCGATGTAGGAATAGGTAAACCTCCCCGTGAGGTCTCGGAAGGCGAGGTCTTGGGCACTGTCTACAATCCCTACAGCTTCGAGGAACTTGAGCAGATCAAGTCGCCATGTGATGGCTTGATCTACGCGTGCAGGGTCAGCGGATTGGTGAACCCCCAGAGCGAGGTACTCGCCGTCGCGGATTACAGGGACAGCAAATGGATCGAGTAGCTGCTAGGTAGTTTTATTTATTTTATTATTAAACACAAGCACCAGTCTTGGAGATAGCCAAAACCCCGCGTCTATCATGATATCAAGTGCTTCTAGTGCCCTCTTCTTGCTGATCATTTTTCTCGATACCATTAGTAACAACAGAGCAAGGGTTCCAACCCTATCTCGCCCCATATTTATTGCCACGGTGTAAGCAGCCTCATCATCAATAAGCAACAATCCGTCTGTAGCCAACGCATTTGCTTCAATCTCTCCTCGTCCAAGTTGGATTCCTAGTTTATTAGAAACCTTATCCACTCGGGCTAATTCCTCTCTACTGGGCTCTTTAATTTGGATTGATCCGATGTCTACTGCCTGTTTTGCGGTTAAGGCGTCCTTGAATCCTTTTTCTGCTCCAATTATCACTGCTTCTTTGAAGACCGCTGGAGGAATCACGATGTTATCATACATCTCGGTGAGTTTATCCAGTAAATTTGTCTGTGACAGGCGGATGAGTGGACCGGTGTCCAGTGTGGCTCTCAGGGACTACTCCTCCGAGTCTGGTTCCTCCAGTCGTTCTTCCCCGTATCTCTGGGTTATCCCTCGTTTTTTAAGTTCGATCTGGGTCTCTCTGTAACCTAGCCCTGTGTATTCGCTGAGTCTGCCTAGGGATATCTTTCCTTTTTGGTACTCCTCGATGCCGTGTCTTAGTTTTACCTCAGTGACTCCCAGTCGGATTATTTCTCGTATGAGTTCTGATCTTTCCTTTGAGAGTGTGTCTCCAAGTTCTGTTATCTCTTCCAGTGTCTCGTCTGGGAGTCTTACTGTGGTAACCTTGAAACCCATAATTGTATTCTATCCGAATACAAGTATTAAGCAGTACTAAAAATAAATGTCAGGGCTAATTTGTTTAACACTCGCCTTCTTGAAGAGATTCGTAAGCTCGATCGTTAGGCGTAGCAAAACCCGAATGGGCGTTAAACATGTTTTAATCGAATAGGTTCAGGTACATTACGTCGATAATCCAGCTATCCTGAACACCATCCCCAGCCCCAAGAGAGTCAGTGAACCTAATACTGAATGCAGACCCGGAAAGAACCCCCGAAACATCCACAATATTATACCCAGGTTCAATATCCGTTAGCAAGTTAACCCAAGATACGCCATTCCAGTAATCAACCCTTAATGCCTCCACTCCTTGAGTACCACCATATATTGTAAGGTACTCGTTTATCTTGGAGGGGAGATTTATCCATGAAACCTCAATATCCAGATCATAGTATGAGCTGCCGGTGATTTCCTTTATTACTGTAACTAGGTCCACGTACGCGTGTTCATTGTTATCTACACTGTTTGCTTCAAATCTTATCTGGAAAGTACTGATGAGATACTGGTTGTCGGTAGATGTGATTTGTATATGGTGCCATGTTTCCTCAGTTCCATATGTGCTTAGGTCTAACATTTCATTCCAGTTTGAGCCATCCCCGAAATAGAATCGTAGCTCGTTGTTATCTAGATTATTATCGTAGAAATAAAAATCCACAATAATAGTGTCCACGTCTGAACAATCCATGATAGGTGAATACAATTCACCACTTTGACCACCCCCTCCGCTTCCATCAAAGTCAGCTGAATAAGACCCATCATAAACAACATCCGTCTCTTTGTTCCACACGCCTGTTGCTGTCCACCCTGTGGGTGGCCAGTTTCCTTCGAAGCTCTCCGCATTAATCAGAGTAGTGCTCTGGGAAGGTGTAATAAATAATTCTTCAGAAATGGTGTTGTTGATGTAATCTGGTCCAGCTTTCATGGCACTAAAAAGGCTCTGTGCCCCAATCTCAACAGGGAGATGATTGTCCCCAGTGAATTCTACGAAATAATACTGACTTGTTGTATTACTACCACTTCCTCCCGGCGTTACCGGCATGGGGTATTCCCCGTAGTAGCTGTTTCCCAGCTTTGTGAGCACCTGTATGGTGTATGTGTTGGCTGGGTTCATGGTTATTGATGAGTTTCCGATGGCTGTCTGGGTCTCGATGGGGTTGAGGCTAGTATCCACCTTGTAGTACGTTTTCTTGTTCAGCGTATCATCAAAGACCCCGATCCAATCAAGCTGGGATAAGATGGAGCCCGTGTTCTTGATGGTGAGGTTCAGGCTGTTCCCAACCGTGAGAGCAACATTTTGTATCTCCAAGTTCTCATCGGCTGCCCCCATATCCTGTTCCATCATGTTTTGGAGTATCTCGTTGCTCCTGCTCTCAACCCTGCTCCTAGCATCGTAATATGATACGCCCACAGCCAAGATCATCAGTAAGAAACCGATGCCTATGAGACTGCCAACAGCTCTTCTAGAAGCCACGTATCATGTTAGTCTTCATGATTATTATATATTCATGGTAAAAACACTCCATAGCCCTCCCCTGGGCTTGAATCACAGGGGAGGGGGGGGGGTAACACAACTAACGTTGAACCAGCCCCTGTTCTTTAAAATAAGCCATAAAATAGCGTCTTTTCAAACCAATCATATACAAAAACGTACTCCACGAACGGGAAAATAATACACATAGTTTAGGGTAGTGACCAGACTACTCTGGGCACCACTATTCCGCCTTCTTGATGCTGCTCGATGCTACGGTTGATCAAGCCCTCCTTGTACATGAGGTTGAGGTTATCCATTATCTGGTTCTGGTCTCCCCACCCGATGCGCTGCAGCTCCTTCCATTCACCGAGACTTACACCGAACAGCCTCTCACCACCAGCCTCATTCAGCTTCAGGAGCAGGCTGAGGCATGTCTGTTTTCCACACTCGCCTAGCATGCGTATAACCTCGTCTCTGAAGCCCATCCAGTCAACGGGAGTCGCCGGGGCATCCCTGCCCTTATCGAGTCTGCTGATCTCGAAACCATCTCTGGTCATCTTGATAAAGCTGTTTCGAGGCGCGGTGAATATATCAAAGTCATCGGCAACGTGTCCGAATCCGAGAGGGCTGCTGCAGAACATGGCTTCGTCTTTTCCCACTGCCAATGTGCATGCCTGAATCCAGTTTGTGATATAAACGGTCTCGGGCTCATCCATACTAATAACCCCGAGAAGCACCATTCCATTCAGCTTATTCGCTGTCTCACGCACCGCGTCCTCAAGCCGTTTACCCTCAGACACCATCTGGTCCACCATGTGGACCGCTACCTCGCTGTCGGTGATGTAGTTGATGTCCGCGTTATAGCCTTTGAATGTGTAGTGCTTGGCTAGCTCAGCCCAGTGCTGCTCATAGTTGGTGATAATGCCGTTATGCATCAAGGCAATGGTGTTATCTGTGTTTGTGAAGGGGTGCGCGTTCTTCGCCCTGTTATACCGTTCATCGGGAACACTCAATGCGCTGAGTCTGCTGTGGGCGATACCAGTGGTGCCCGTCAAGCCCATGATGTTGCTATTAGCGATAACGTGATCCACAGAACCCGGTTGCTTAACCCAGCTAAGCAAGCCATTATCGAGTACCCCTAGTCCGGTTGCCTGTCCTCCGAAGTAGCCTTCCTGAAGCCGTAAAGCATCCATCAATAACGGAGCGATGGGTCTGTCACCTATGTACGCAGCGAGTTGACACATATCAAATCATATGCGTAACGAGTCGGATACCTAAATATTGATTGATTAAAAAACTGGTGGCTACTTCTCCATCAGGGTAACCCAGCCCTTCTCTATAGCCGTGATACCCGTCCTAGCCGACTCGATAATACCTATGTGGCTTACCTCGCCCTGGAAATCAGTGACCTCATTCACCGAGCCAGTTATCTGAGCGATAATAGTATCCGGTTTGATATCCAATATCAAGCCCTTGTATTTGTTAATAATCTCCAAAGCCTCCTCCTGAGCCATGGGGTCAGCTGTATGCAGCTTCACAAGCGCCATATCCCGCTGAATAGTCCTCAACGGATCCAAGCGTTTGACCCTGATAACATCCACCATCTTCGCCATCTGCTCTACCAGTTTATCGATCTCATGAGCATCAGCCTTACTTGTGATGGTAATCCGGGTGGTGTCCTCGTGCTCCCCAGCGATGGCCGTAATGCTGTGGATGTTGAAGTTCTTGCGCCTTATTGTGTTGCTGATGTTGAACAAGACACCCGGCTTGTTCTCCACGAGGAAACTGATTACGTTAAGACTCATACTCAATCATCCGTCAATATATCCTTTAAACCCATCCCCGGCGGAATCATGGGGTACACGTTCTCATTGGGGTCAATAGGCACCTCGATCACTGTAGTATAGTCGGCGTCAACCGCCCGCCGTAGCTCTGCCCTGAACTCAGGCATGGTCTCTATCTTCACAGCGTGAGCCCCATAGGTCTTGGATAGCGCAGTATAGTCAACTGTATAGTCTCTGTCCACAGCTGATAGCCTACCATTCATGAATAGGCGCTGCCACTGAGCCACCATACCCAGCAGCCTGTTATTCATCAGCACCACCACTATCGGGAAATCCTCGTCCACAGCCACCGTCAGGTTATTCTCAGTCATATGGAAACCACCGTCACCACAGATAGACAGGACCTTCTTATCCGGCTTCGCCGCCTTGGCTCCTATGGCTGCGGGCATACCCCACCCCATTGTGCCCAAGCCTCCGCTCGTTAAGAACGTTCCCGGCTCATACACATCATAATGGAGGGCTGCGAACATCTGATGCTGCCCCACATCAGTGGTCACGATGGCGTCGCTGGGAAGCGCTTCCCTGATGGCTCTAATGATATTTGGAGAAGAGACTCCAGCGCCGTAATCATATGGCTCACAGTCCAGTTTGAGTTCCGCTATTTGCTTGTGCCAGCCATTGGTGGTTATCCTCTGAGCTTT
>CAYUTB010000064.1:3837-7779 GCA_964447425.1 uncultured Candidatus Bathyarchaeia archaeon | reverse complement strand
GCCCAAGGTATCTTCGCAGGATCACGAACCTGATAATTCCACTTACTGATACTCGCGGTGACCCCGATGATATCAACCTCTTGAAACGCGTCGGTACCAACCATACTCATGGGCACCTGACCCGTGAAGGCTACAAGCGGCGATGAGTCCAGCTGAGCCGTAGCGACTCCAGTGACGATGTTCGTCGCACCGGGTCCACTGGTCACCTGACACACACCGGGCTTTCCTGATACCCTCCCGTATCCATCAGCCATGTGGGCACTGCCCTGTTCATGGACGCCTGAAACGTATCTTATTTTGCTGTCTAGGAGGTCGTCGCATATCGGTATGAGTGCTGCTCCTGTTATTCCGAAGATGTGTGTTACTCCCTCATTTTCGAGGGTCTTGATATAAGCTCTGCTGCCTGTGGTTTTAGTCATTTTTCGCTGCCTCCCAGATACGCTGGACCTTGATGGTCTGTTTTACTGGAACCTTGTTGGGGTTACCTAAGAATACGATACCCCATTTCTTATTGCCCCACTTGTGGGGGCTGGACAAAGCGATACCCCATTTAATTTCTCTCCTTTTGAGGTACGCCTACAACGATGTTATCGTTTAAAAATAGTATGATTAATTTTCGTTACCCATCGAGGATAATCTAATCAAAGATCATCCTCTTTAGGTGCTTCAGCTTCCTTCTCAGTCTCCTCCAGACCCAGATTGGCGCTACGCATCTTATCAAGGAGGTTTTTTACACTCTCCTTGGTCTTCTGGAATGTTTTTCTGGTCTGTTCCTCGAACCTTTGAAGCGGTGTTTGCGTTTCAGTCATCTTTTACCGAATCTTCGTTGCCTTTTTTTAGATTTAAACATCATCGAACTCTCCTAGCTAGGCTCCTTATGTACCCCATTGCTCCATCAAAGCCTACCTAGGCGGCATGCGTAGTGGAAATATTCATGAAGAATCCACTCCAATCCCCTGTGGTTTCAGGGGGTCTTCTTTTGCATCAAACTGTATGCTGTAGCCATTATCCAGCTGAGAAATAACCCTACCAGCAGCCTCTGAGCGAGCCCAATGGGCGTATCCATCTGCACCGGAGTATGGCCCAAAATACAGAAGCCTAGGAAACCAATCAATGGAAGGCTCACCCCGAAGGCTATCTTGCTGAAGCATCTCAGGGGCTCGCAATTCTCCACGCCCTCGGTGTCCCGTAGAAACCATATGGGCATACCAACTGCAGCGAACTCCCCCAGAAGGGTAGCGTAGACGTGAATCGTGGATACAAGTGACGCCGTTGATCCGCCTGCATCAACTGGGAAGACCCCTGAGCCAACGAAGTCTAGTAATCCATAAAGCATCACCAGTATCCCAGACCAGACCATTTTATCATCTCTCATGAGCATTCTCTGAAGGTCATAGCCGAATAACGTGATCATGATGCCGATTACTATGAACACCAACGCCGCTGGTTGAGCGGTAACCGAGCCAGCCTCACCCAGCTCACTCATAGTATGATAAACGTGGCTGTAACCCGGCTTCAAATACCCCAGCAAGGCAACTGCCAACGCGAAGAAAACAGGCGCAGATAACCCCAATAACCAGAAGTCTCTACGCCCCATAATGAAAACCGTGCCCCCTGACTGAAAAGCGTATATCTTCGGACCGTCACTTGCTTCTAGGCGTTTTATTTGGCTAAAAAAGACGAATTCAAGAATGTTTACAGGCTGGGCTTTGTCAGTTTCTTCACCGACTTCTCAAGCGAAATGGTGCTAAGCATACTGCCAATGTATATTCTGAGCTTACCCGGAGGCTCCATCGCAACACTGGGATTCATAGAGGGCATAGCGGAATCCCTCAGCTACATCTTGAGGGCTATCTCCGGCGTCATGAGCGACAAGTTCAGGAAACGCAAGATATTCATACTCATCGGCTACGGCGTATCAAATCTAGCCAAACCATTCTTCGCCCTAACCAGCAGTGTATCCCAGGCATTATCCATCAGGGTGCTTGACCGGGTAGGCAAGGGTATACGAACAGCGCCACGAGACGCCTTGATCAGTGACTCAGTCTCGGCTTCACAGCAGGGCGCAGCCTTTGGGCTTCACCGTACCCTCGACCAGCTTGGCGCCATAGTGGGACCTCTTACTGCAACCATTGTGATGGTGTGGCTTGGCTGGACCGCCAAGGGAGTCTTCTGGTTATCCTTTATACCCGGTGCTTTGGCTCTTGTAGTAATCCTCTTCGGGGTCAATGAGATCGTTGGCTCCGAGACACGTGAGTTCAAGTTCCTAGTAGGAATCCGTGAGGTTCTCAAGGGGAAATTCCTATGGCTGCTCCTCGTGGTCAGCGTCTTCAGCCTCGGGGCGTTCAACTTCAGCTTCATACTCCTAAACGCAAAAGAGATGGGGGTCAGCGAAGCCCTCATACCCATAGTGTACGCGGTTGTGAATGTAACACACACCGCGATCGCTATCCCCGCGGGGAGACTCAGCGACAGGATAGGGAAAGAGAAGGTCCTCCTGATGGGCTACGTCGCCTTCGTGGCAACCACTGCTCTACTAGCCGTAGCCCCTTCGACGATTCCCTCAGCCTACCTCATCGCAGCGGTATTCGGAGTCTACATGGGTATAGTGGAGACTGTTCAACGCGCAATGATCCCCCGCTATGTGGACAGCAGCCTCCGTGGAACCGCTTATGGGGTTTACTACCTCGTGGTTGGCACCTGCTTCTTCTTCGCCAACTCCATCGTGGGTACGCTATGGGAGACACAGGGCTTGTGGACCACCAGTATCTACAGTGGAGTCCTAGCGGCTGTAGCCATCGTTGGGTTGAACTTCCTGAACAACAGAAAATAGACCCAGCTTTGGGGACAAGAAACGGAGTCAATCTATAAATGGGCTCTACCATCCATCATTTTGACATGAGCCGAGACGAGGACCGAAAACAGTCAGTGCTGGACAGAGACGCACGCTACGATGGTGTCTTCGTCTACGGGGTTAAATCCACGGGCATCTACTGCCGCCCCTCCTGTGCATCACGCAGACCAAGCCCAGAGAACATCATGATCTTTGATACACCTCAGATGGCTGAGTCCGCAGGGTACCGCGCCTGCCTCCGCTGCAACCCCAAAGAGTATCTGAACCCCAACGAGGTCTTTGTTGAGAAGATCACCAGCTACCTCGCGGGGCATCTTGATGAGAAGATATCCCTTGCGAGGCTCGCGGTGGAGTTTGATGTGAGCAAATATCATCTTCAACGCACATTCAAATCCGTGCTTGGCGTATCCCCGAGGCAGTACATCGAGGCGAAACGGCTGAGCATGTTCAAGACCCGCATCAGGGATGGGGAGAAGGTGGACCAAGCCATGCATGGCTCAGGTTTCTCATCGCGTAGCAGGCTCTACGAGAAGGTCCCCGATAAGCTGGGGATGACCCCCACAGAGTACCGTGAAGGAGGAGCTGATATAGCCATAACTTACTCGGTGTTCGAGACCTCCATCACCCGGGTCCTAGTAGCCCGTACCATACGAGGCATATGCGCCCTGTATCTTGGGGACAGAGAGGAGCCGTTGATCGAGTCGCTGATGAAAGAGTTCCCTAACGCGGTTATCCAGAGGGATGATGCGAGCCTCAGCGGTGTTATCCAGCCCCTCATCGAGTACTTTGAGGGCAGGGGCTTCAACCCACGACTCCCCTTGGACATACACAAGACAGCCTTCCAGTGGAGAGTACTCAAAGCCATACAGGATATCCCACCCGGAGAGACAAAGACCTACACAGAATTAGCCGAGTCAATTGGGAGCCCCAGAGCCGTCAGGGCGGTGGCAAGTGCCTGCGCAAAGAACCCTGTCTCAATACTCATACCATGCCACAGGGTGCTCCGAAAAAACGGGGCGTTGGGCGGCTATCGTTGGGGGTTACCGTTAAAAGAGTGGCTTCTTGAACACGAAAAAAATGAAAAATAG
>CAYUTB010000064.1:0-3737 GCA_964447425.1 uncultured Candidatus Bathyarchaeia archaeon | reverse complement strand
TCAACGATTAGCTTGAGCTCGTTACAGACCTCAAAGTATGCGCTCTCCGGCGGGTAACCTGCCTCGGTCAATACCTTGAAACCCGTCCTGATGAGGTGATCTACGCCTCCACAGAGGACCGCCTGTTCACCGAAAAGATCTGTCTCTGTCTCGATCTGGTAGGTTGTCTCAAGGACGCCTGCCCTACCGCTTCCCAGTGCCTTGGCGAGTGCCAGTGCCTTCTGGAGTGCCTTGCCTGATGCGTCCTGATGGACCGCTACCAGCGCGGGTACGCCGAAGCCTGCCTCGTATTGCCTGCGTAGCTCGGGGCCTGGGCTCTTGGGTGCGACCATGATTACGTCGATGTTTTCCGGTGGCTTGATCTCTCCGAAGTGGATGTTGAAGCCGTGGGCGAATTGGAGTGCCTTGTTCTCGGTCATGGCGAGGCTTACTTCCTCTCCCCAGACCACTGGCTGCGCCATGTCGGGCATCAGCATCAAGACGATGTCTCCCTTCTGGGCTGCCTCAAGATGAGTCATGGGCTCCCAGCCGTCTTCCTCTGCCTTCTTCCAGCTCTTACCGCCTTCACGGAGACCTAGGACAACGTTTACGCCGCTGTCTCTCATGTTCAGTGCTTGCGCTCTTCCTTGGCTCCCATAGCCCAGTACGGCTACGGTCATGCCGTCAAGTATTGAATCGTCAATATCTTTGTCGTGATATACTTTCATTCTTTTTTCACCATTATAGTTGGAGCCGTCCTTTCTCTAGGGCGGTGATCCCGGTTCGTGACATCTCCACGATGCCGATACTTTTAACATATTCGAGGAATTCTTCCAGCTCCTCGGGTTCGCCTGTCACCTCGGCCATGATGTTGTCATCGTCGATGTCCAGTACGAGCCCATGCTGATTATTTATGTACCTTAATGCGTCCTCACGCGCCAAGGGGTCCTGTGTACTCAGCTTTACAAGCAACATCTCACGCTTTATGATCCTTAATGGATCGAGGCGCTTGACCTTGATGACCTCCACCATCTTCTCAAGCTGCTCAACGAGGTTTGCAAGCGTCTTGGCGTCCGCTTCAACGCTGATAGTCATACGGCTATACTTGGGGTCCACTATTGGTCCTACTGCGATGGACTCGATGTTGAAGCCCCTCCGCCTGAATAAGTTGGTTACGTTGAAGAGAACCCCCGCTTTATTCTCGACTAGAAAACTAACCGTGTGAATTGCCACTAGTCAGCCTCCCACAATGTGTCTTTCAAGCCCATGCCCGGTGGGATCATGGGTAACACGTTTTCATCGGGGTCGATAGGCACATCGATAACCGTAGGCACATCAGCCTTCATGGCTCTCTTCACCTCTCGCCTGAAGTCATCAAGGGTCTCCACTCTTACTCCTTCAGCCCCATAAGCATCCGCGAGCTTCACAAAGTCTGGGTTGCCCTTGAGCTTTACAGCGCTGTATCTTCTGTCATAGAATAGCCGCTGCCACTGGGCTACCATTCCCAGCACATTGTTGTTGAGCACCACCACTATCACAGGTAGCTCCTCCTCTACTGCTGTGGCTAGGTTGTTCTCAGTCATACCGAAGCTCCCGTCTCCAGCGATGTCAACAACTGGGACCCCTGGTTTGGCTGCCTTGGCTCCGATGGCCGCTGGGAATCCCCAGCCCATTGTGCCGAGGCCACCGCTTGTGTGGAATGTTCTAGGCAGGTATGCGTCATAGTGTAGTGCTGCCCACATCTGGTTCTGGCCGACCTCTGTGGTTACGATGGCGTCTCTGGGAAGCTCATCCCTGAGTGCCCTGATGATCTTGGGTGCGCGAAGGTACCCGTTGAATTTGTCTGCCTCTGCCGACCAGTCGCATTGGAACTCAGCGAGTCTCTTGCTCCATGCTGGGTTAGGCTGCTGCTTTAACGCCTTAACCCGTACAAGTAGCCCTGCGAGTGCCAGTTTCGCGTCGCCGACGACCCTGGTCATGGATTCGACGTTTTTATCGATCTCGCTGCGATCGATATCGATGTGGATGATCTTCCCATTTGGGTTGAAGTCAGCTATCTTAGCGGTGGTCCTGTCGCTGAAGCGTGAACCAACTACCAGCAGCACATCCGCCTTAGGTACAAGGCTGTTGGATGCCTGTGTCCCATGCATCCCGCAGAGTCCCAGATTCAGCGGGTGATCATTGGGGAACGCACCTTTACCCATCAAGGTGTTCGCTGTAGGCGCCAGAAGAGCCTCGCTCAGAGCCACCAACTCGTTTGTGGCTCCCGCCGCTATTACTCCTCCACCCGCCATGATTATCGGGCGCTCAGCCTTTGCCAGTATCTGGGCTGCCCAGTCAAGCTCCTGTGGTAAGGGCGTGTGATCAGTTAAGTAGCCTCTGAACTTGATCTCGGGGTTGAAATCCATATCCCCGCTGAGAGTCGTACAATCCTTGGGTATGTCTACGAGAACCGAGCCCTTCCTACCCGTGTTAGCGATATAGAATGCTTTCTTCACGGCTTCAGGTATCTCACTGGGCTCCCTTACTTGCATATTGTACTTGGTAACGCTGGCTGAGACCCCTATTATATCGCATTCCTGGAAGGCATCGGTGCCGATAACGTCTCTGTTCACCTGTCCAGTGAAGGCTACTACTGGGCTGCTATCGATCTGAGCAGTTGCTACCCCTGTGACGACGTTTGTCGCCCCCGGTCCACTGGTGGCAATGCAGACGCCTACTTTGTTCAGTACACGCGCGTATCCGTCAGCCATGTGGGCTGCGCCCTGCTCGTGTCTAGCGAGGATAAACCGCATGTCGCTGTTCAGTAGTTCATCGCAGATTGGGATCAATGATCCGCCTGATATTCCGAATATATGTTCCACGCCTTCGTTTTCAAGTGATTTAACGAACGCCTTGCTTCCTGTCATCTCAGTCATGTTTACCTAACTCCCATATCCTGTTCAAGCGATACCCTGTCAAGGCATCCTGATGTTTTGATTCATTTGTGCGGAAATGTCTCTCCGCGTTTCTTTGTCGTCGAGGTTTACGAACTAATAAAACGATACCCCATTTACTGCCCCTCCGCGAGGGATTGAACAAAACTATACATCATTTTGTTTACTCCAATATGGTTGGTAACTTATTGGGACCTTAGATTAGATAAAAAGGTTCCCCCACCTCATCACTGGTTAACGTTATTTTCTCTTAACGATATAGTACCATCCATGAATAAGTTCAATGAGCTTGGACACAGAATGGAGGAACAGCTCCGACTAAACACATATCCACTAGCCATCAAAATGCTGACTAACCCCGATGAGGTGCCCGAGGAAGCCATCAGACCCCTTCAGCACTTCGGGAAATGCATGTCAACCTGCCAAACCTTCGCCCTATCAAGACGCTACGGGGAGACAGTGGCTCAGCTATTCGAAGACATGTGGTGCCCTGAGCCCGTAATCGGGTTCGGGTTAGCAGAGCCTCCTGAGTACTTTTTTGAGGGGAAGACCCGTTACCCCTTTGGGGTAGGTTCTCTTGAGGCTGGGGCTAATTGGGCGAAGGAGTTTCCTCGTTTTGAGGCTGGGAAATACGTTGGAGTGGTGTCCGCGCCTCTCACAACCGCCAGCTTTGAGCCCGATGTGGCGGTGGTTTACTGTGACTCGGCTCAATTGCTGCGACTTCTTCTTGGATTAGCCTATGAGGATGGGAGAGACATCACCACGGTTCTCGGTGGGCACTCAGCCTGCGTCTACGCAGTCGTGCCCTCCATGCTGAAAGGC
>CAYUTB010000063.1:10595-14582 GCA_964447425.1 uncultured Candidatus Bathyarchaeia archaeon | reverse complement strand
ATCTCCTCGTCTACGTGGCGGAACCTTCTCTGAGGCTCAAGGTACTCCTTTACTGGCTTCAACTCACGAGGTTTCACGTTCAGCTTGAAGACTCCGTGATCGATCTCAGCGATGGGCCAAGCACCGGTCTGGACTGCGAGCCTTCCGATCTCAACGGTCTTCTCTGGCTCGAAATACCATCCCGTGGTACATGGCTGATGTACCTGTATGTACGCCATTCCCTCACCGTTCCTTGTGATCTCGGCAGCCTTCTGTATCTTCCGTTTGAAGTCAGGTAGATAGGCTAGGCTCGCAGATGCGATGTAGGGTATCCTGTGGGCCGCCATGATCATCAGCATGTTCTTACGGCGCTGGGCTTTGCCCTTCCACTCTGAGCCAACCGGTGTTGTGCTCGTTGCAGCAAACTCGGGTGTGCTTCCGCTCCTCTGGATGCCTGTGTTCATATATGCCTCGTTGTCGTAGCAGAGCCATATGATGGATTCTCCACGCTCAGCGGCTCCGCTGATGCTCTGGAGCCCAATGTCATATGTGCCGCCGTCGCCAGCGTAGCTTGTGACATAGATTTTGTCGGCTTTGCCCTTGGCTTTGTACGCCCTGTAGACGCCTGTCTCGTAGGCTGCTGCAGCCGCGAAGTTGGCCAAGACCCATGGTACCTTGACTACAGCGCCGTAGTTGACGCCGCTGCAGTTTGGCGGGTTAATGACGGTAGTGTTCTCACCCAGCGTGTTGAGCAGAGTCCTGACGATGATGCTTGCTCCACAGCCTGCGCAGCCGTCGCTGCCGGGGTGCATGCAGCTCTCGTTCTCGATCTCTACTGGTGGCGACATGCCGGGGAACGCGTGGGATACGAACTCGACTTCCTCTTTGAGTTTTTTACCCTTGTTCTTTATGACTGTCTTGCTCATCTTGTAGAGGTCGTCGATGGGTATGTCCTCGCCTCCGAGTCCAGTCACAAAGTTCTGCACTGGAACCCTGATGCCTGTGTTATATAGCACACCCTTAATGTCCTGGAAAGCCATGCCTCCACCTGTGCCATGCATGACACAGCGATCCACGACGCCGATGCTGTCAACCTGTTCCGCTAACTCGATTAGCTCCTCGTTGGGGAAGGGTCTCATGTATCTGAGTTTCAGTAACCCGATCTTCTCCCCTTCATTCCTGAGCTTGTCAACTGCTCTACGTGCAGCTGTTGTCATGCTCCCCATGGTGACCATGAGGCTGTCAGCGTCTTCACACCTGTACTTCTCTACGAGTCCACCGTAGCTTCTCCCAAAGGTCTTTCCGAAGCTCTTGTCCACTTCTGCAATTACCTTCTTGGAGTCGTTGAGTAATCCCTCGTACTCTTTTCTCATGGGTGTGTGTAACTCAGCGGGTAGTGATGCGGTTGGCCACGCCTTACTGAGGGTGGGGTCTACCGGGTACGGCGCCTTGTAGGCTGGTAGCCACTCATCCACAGCGTCCTGATCTGGCATGTATACACGCTCCTGACTGTAGCTGAGGTAGAAGCCGTCGAGGCTGATCATCGTTGGAAGCAGTACCCTGTAGTCCTCTGCGATCTTGAAGTTCATCAGGGTCATGTCGAGGCACTCCTGGTTGGTCTCGACGAAGTTGACGAGCCAGCCAAGATTCATCTCGGGCATGATGTCGCTGTAGTCGGGTCCGAGGCTCCAGTACCAGCCTAGAGTCCTGTTTGCAACAGCCATTACAATGGGGGTCCTGTAGTTGACCGCCTGTGCTACAACCTCATGCATGTAGGCTAGTCCCTGACTGCATGTCGCCGTGAATGTACGGGCTCCTGCTAGGGATGCGCCGACAGCTACAGCCATACAGCTGTGCTCACCCTCGGTGTGGACATACTCTGCTTTGAGTTCGCCGTTAGCCACAAAGTCACTTAGATATTCGATGATCGTGGTCTGAGGCGTGATTGGGAACACGGGTATTACCTCTGTTCGTGCCAGTCTTACGCCGTGGGCTATTGCCTTGTTACCGGGCATTACATCAAAGTCTTGGGGCATTACGCTTCATCCTCCTTCTTCATTATGATGACCTTCTGTGGGCACTCGTTTGCGCATATTCCGCAGCCTTTGCAGAACCGGTAATCGATTATTGGTTTCTTGTCTTCTCCTCTGGTTATCGCTTCCTCGGGACAGTAGCCAATGCATAGTCCACATGCTATGCAGTTCTCGTGGTCAATGATGGGTTTGTAGACACGCCAGTTGGCGACGTATTTTCCGCCTTTCTTGCTGATGTCGTTTAGTCCAAATCCACGTATCTGTGATTTATCTTGAGCCATTCATTTCATCTCCTAATTCTTCTTCACGACCACTCTGTCGTAGCCTGCTTGGGCTGCTTTTTTGTTGGGTTCTGCTAGTTTTTCGGGGAACCGTTTGTCGATCGCCTTGTATATGCTCTCCATCCCCAAGAGCCCGGTGGTCTTCGCGAAGGCTCCCAGCATAACCGTGTTCGGTATCGGTCTTCCGATGATCTCTACGGCGATGGCTGTCGCGTCAATTACTCCGACGGTTCTCAGGTTCTTATCGAATACTGCCTTTGCCTCATCGGCTGTCTTGTGGGTGTTCCATATTACTACGCCCCTGTCTTTCAGCCCCTGTGTGATATCCATCTGCTCGGGCATCAACGGGTCCAGTACCAAGAGGTACTCAGGGTAGTAGATCATAGAACGGGTTGCCTCGCTCTCTTTTCCAATCTGAGCGAACGCAAGCACGGGGGCTCCTCTTCTGGCGCTACCATACATGGGGAAGGCGCGGCAGAACTTGTCCTCGTAGCTTGCTGCTATGGCTATGAGTTCACCGCATGCGACTACTCCTTGGCCGCCCATGCCGTGAAGCCTGATTTCATCTACCATTTTTTATTCCTCGAAAAATCGATGTCGGTTTGAATGGTCAAATCGTTGAATTGCCCAATCATCTTGACTCATTAAGAATAAAATTATTCCAGTATTAACACTTACTCTATGGTTTTAACGACAGTAAATACTATATAGACTAGTTTGAGATGGAGTTTGTCTTTAACTCCAACCATTTTTCCTTTCTATAAGCCGAAAATAGATATACCTTGATTACGCTTCGCTCTGTGAAATAATATGAACCCCGACAATTTCTACTCAAAACTAGGCGCATCCTACCAGCCCGGAGTACTCACCACAGTGGTGCTCGCAGCTGAGGAGCTGAAGCGCCAAGGCAAGAAGATCATCGGATTAACCGGTGGAATGTATGACGAGGAGAGCTTCCCTTGGAGAGAGGTAAAACAGATCCTCAACGACGCAACAGAGGCTGACTGGAAAGTCATGCTCCAATACGGTGGCACAAGAGGATATCAGCCACTCAGAGAGGAGCTCAGCAAATGGATGAAGGGGCACGGAGTCAACGTGGACCCCTACAAAGAGCTCATGGTCATGACGGGTAGCCAGGAGGCACTGGACCTCGTTGCCAGAGTCTTCATTGACCCCGGTGATGTGATCATTGTTGGTTCACCTACATATCTCTCGGCTCTCACAGCTTTCCAGACATGCAACCCTGACATCAGGGAGGCGATGCTGGATAAGGATGGTATGATCCCTGAGGCGCTTGAGAAGACTGTCAAGAAGGTATTGGCTGAGGGTAAGAAGGTAAAGTTCCTCTACATAATCCCTAGCTTCCAGAACCCCATGAGCAGTATGCTCACCATGGAGCGACGCAAGAAGATCATAGCATTAGCCAAGAAGTATGATTTCCTCATCCTTGAAGACAACCCATATGGTTACATCAGCTTCGAGGGCCCCATGCCCACACCCATAAAGGGATTGGACGACGATGGCAGAGTCATGTACACCAGCACTTTCAGCAAGATAGTGAGCCCCGGCATGAGGATCGGCTGGCTGTGCGGACACAAGGATTTCATCATGAAGATGGCTGAGGCCAAGAGCAGTACCATCATCAGCAATGATCTCATCAGCCAGTACGCTGCCGCCAAGCTCTTCGAGCAGGG
>CAYUTB010000063.1:0-10495 GCA_964447425.1 uncultured Candidatus Bathyarchaeia archaeon | reverse complement strand
TCTAACCCAATACTTACCATTTCTCTATCTTTTTCCTATATATTCCAAATCTGGGTTAGTGGATAATAATCTTATAATAAGCATTTACCGAGTTCTGACTGACATTGAGCCCACGTAGATCTAGTTTCCAGATTGCCATTGATGTCTTGACGGTCATAGGTGAGGGAGAAAAAAGGCCAACAAGAATCATGTACGCTACAAATCTTAGCTGGAACTCATTGAAAGGGACCCTTGATATTCTTGTGAATAAAGGGTACGTGGATGAGGATCAAGTCACAGATCGTAATAAAAAGTACTCCATCACCACCAAGGGGCATGAGGTCCTTGGTTACTATGACCGTCTAGAATCACTGGTCCAAGTTACCACGGACTAAAACACATGTTTTAGTTCAACTATTTTATCATCAATCACAGGCTGCTCTCTTCATCTGGTTCAGCCTATTTGAGGCGTGTAATTGTTACTCCATGATTTCTAGAAACTTTCTTCCCTTCTCTGTAAGCTTGTAGGGTTTTTTTCTTTCCTCCTCGTATTGCTCAATAAAGCCGAATTCCTGTGCCTGATTGAGAAGATAGCCGATGCTGTGGTTTCCCGTGTAGAGAATTAAGTCACTTATGGTGGTGTGTCCTTCCTGTATGTTTTTTAGGAGTTCGACGGCTTTCTTCATCTGCATGGCATTTATTTCTGGGAACCCACCTATAAAATAATAATTATTAAATATTTAATAATTAAATAATTAACAAGATGTGTTATGAGAATAGGAATCATCGGAGACACCCACGATCAAATACCCGAGCTAAAGAAAACCATCCAGCTACTCAATGAACAGGAAATAGAGCTACTCATCCACGCGGGAGATTGGGTCTCAGCTTTCACCCTAGAATACTACAAAGCATTTGACTGCCCAATAAGGGGCGTCTGGGGAAACAATGTAGGCGACCCCCGGTTCAAGGCACTCGCGATGAAACATGGAATCGACCTAGAAATACAGGAACGCCTTCACCTAGAAATAGATGGTAGAAGCATCCTCGTAAGCCATGAGCTCAAAGACATTGAGTCTACCCGTGGCGTTGACTTGGTCGTCTATGGGCACGATCATCAGGCGAAAGTTGAGGAGAAAAACCAAATGCTCTATGTTAACCCGGGAACACTGCTGCATGAAACCTATCCTTGGCTGAAAACTACGCCCAGCTTCTGCATCTACGACACCCGTAAGAACGTGGCTGAGGTCATGACTCTGGTGTAGCCTGCTTAGTGGATAAGTTCTTTACATTCGGTGCCCCAGATCATTTTGTGGAGGGTTCTGTTTGGCGTACAATGAAAAGGAGCTAGCTTTTTTACGTATCTTGTGTAGCTCTGAGCATAAACTTGTAGGTCAAGACACCTTGTGTAATCGTCTGGTTGAAGCTGAGATAATTTCACCAGACGAGTTCAAGGCAATAAAAAAGAAACTGCTCTACTCTGGGGTAATTGGTGTAGTATATGGGAACATCACCCTTGAAAAGAAAGAGATATCCCTGATCTTCCAGACAGATTCCAGTATTTAAGGGCGATTAAAGATAATGGTTTTTCTGAGCCATATGCTCAGGTTTTAACCTCGTTTTACTCCATTTGAATGTGTACCATATGGGGTCATTGTGTTTTTTGGTCAAATGGTAATTCTTTAATCCGGATCAATACTGTACAATTATATTGAAGGTTTTGGACTTGTCTAAACCCAAGGTAAAGATAACTAAGTCCCTCTGTAAGGGCTGCGGGTACTGCATCGAGTTTTGCCCAAACAA
This sequence comes from uncultured Candidatus Bathyarchaeia archaeon, assembly GCA_964447425.1. Taxonomy (GTDB): domain Archaea; phylum Thermoproteota; class Bathyarchaeia; order TCS64; family TCS64; genus RBG-16-57-9. Next base: position 8,713 of record CAYUTB010000063.1, on the reverse strand, counting down.
GGTCTTAGAGAGTTCTGATGAGTTAAACGAGAAGGGGGTTCAGGTCCCAGCCTTAGCTCATGAAGATAAATGCACATCATGCGGGTTCTGCGCATTGATCTGCCCAGACTTCGCCATAACTATGGAGGAAAAAACAGATGAATGAACCCGGCGTCCTGACAGGCAGCCACTTCACCCACGGTGACTGGGCATGCGCAGAGGGAGCCATAGCCGCGGGCTGCGGCTACTTTGCAGCCTACCCCATCACCCCTGCAACCGAGATATCCGAGAGGATCGCTACAAGGTTCCCGCTACTAGGAAGACGCTTCGTCCAGTTTGAAGACGAGATAGGCGCCATCGCTTCAGTCATAGGCGCAAGCTTCTCAGGGATGAAATCCATGACAGCCACCAGCGGTCCCGGACTCAGTCTTATGCTTGAGAACATCGGGTTAGCTGTGATGACTGAGGCTCCCTGCGTCATCGTAAACGTCATGAGGGGAGGACCCAGTACCGGGCAGCCCACTATGGGGGCTCAGGGCGACGTTATGCAGTGCAAATGGGGCGCCCACGGTGACACAGAAATTATCGCCTTGGCGCCTCAATCAGTTCAGGAAAACTTTGACCTCACAGTGAAGGCGTTTAACCTATCCGAGACCTACCGTACCCCCGTCTTCCTCTTATCAGATGCCAACATCGGTCACATGTATGAGAAACTGGTGATCCCAGAGGAGGAAAAGATCGAGATACTGAGCCGGAAGAAGCCACTGGTGTCACCGGGTGACTATAAACCCTACATGGCTGATGAGTCACTTGTACCCCCCATGGCTTGTTTCGGGGAAGGTTACAGGTTTTACTCGACTGGGTTGACTCATGATGAGCTGGGTTATCCCAATATGGGTGTGGATGCGCAGGATAAGCTGGTGAGGCGACTCTGTGACAAGATAAGGGTTAACACAGATAAGATCACGTTGACGGAGGAGACCTACACAGAGGACTGTGATGTTCTCGTGGTCGCGTATGGGGTTACAGCGCGTTCAGCTGCTTCAGCGGTACAGAAGGCTAGAAAAGAGGGCATCAAGGCTGGGTTATTCAGGTTGATCACGCTCTGGCCGTTTCCTGAGAAGAAACTATGGGAGACTGCCTCAAAAGTGAAGGGTGTGGTGGTCTCTGAGATGAACTATGGGCAGCTTGTGAGGGAGGTTGAACGAGCCGTGAAGCCTGTGCCAGTCGAGTTCTTAGGGAAGCTGGGGGAGAATCCTCCGAGTCCGAATGAGATACTCGCGAAGATTAGGAGGCTGGATCAGTGACTGAACATATAGAACATTATCTCGCGAAGTATCTGCGGATGGATAGACTCCCTCATATCTGGTGCTCGGGGTGTGGTCTGGGTATCATATTGAAGAGCTATGTTCAGGCGCTCTACGAGCTAGACTATGATCTGGATAAGATAGTCACTGTCTCCGGTATCGGTTGTGCTGGGCGTGCCTCGGGGTACGTGAACACTGATGCCTTCCACACAACCCATGGTAGGGCGCTTCCCTTCGCAACGGGTATCAGCGTGAGTAACCCTGAGCTGAAGCCTGTAGTGATTAGCGGGGATGGGGATCTCTTCGCCATCGGTGGTAATCATCTGATCCACGCCGCTAGGAGGAACATCAACATGCTGGTGATATGCAGCAACAACTTCAACTATGGGATGACTGGAGCCCAGTATGGTCCGACGACCCCCCCCGATATACGGACCCCCACAAGCCCATACGGGAACATCGAGAACCCCTTTAACCTCGTCTCACTGGTTGCGTCCAGTGGCGCGACTATGGTTAGCCGGTGGACCGTGTACCATGTGCATCAGTTGAAGAACAGCATAAAGAAGGGGCTTCAGAAGAAAGGTTTCAGCTTCATCGAGGTCCTGAGCCCATGCACCACAGGGTATGGGCGGCTCAACAAGATGTCGCCAATCGATATGATGAGAGACCTCAAGGAGACTAGCAGGATACGTAAGGTAAATCCCACTGAGGCAACCATAGAGCCTGGGCGTGAGGTGATCCTAGGCGACTTCGTGGACGTGGAGAAGCCAACATACTCTGATGTGCTGGATCAAGTCTCAAGGAGGGCTTCAATTTGAGGTACGAGATACGTGTAGCTGGCTTTGGTGGTCAGGGCGTCATTACCCTCGGATACGTTCTAGCAAAGGCGGCTGGGATACATGACGGAAAATACGCCTTGATGACTCAGAGTTATGGACCTGAGGCGCGTGGAGGAGCCTGCAGAGCGGATATCATAATCAGCGATGATCCAATAGACTACCCCAAGCTATCCCACCCAGATTGCTTCCTCGCGATGTCCATGGACGCCTATAACCAGTTCCATGAGTCAATAAGAGGGGGAGGTAAGATGATCCTTGACGAGGGCCTTGTCAATGTAGAGCCAATTGGCTGCCTTGAGGGAGGCAAGATTTTTCGCGTTGCCTCTATGAAGGAGGCTGAGGCGCTGGGTAACAAGTTGACAGCGAACATGGTTATGCTGGGTTATGTCCAGTCCGTCACCGGGGTAGTCTCAGAGCAAGCCCTAGAAGAAGCAGTGCGAGAAAGATTCCCCAGATTCACCGAGATAAATCTAGAAGCAATTAGAAGAGGAATGGAACTAGGCAGGTTGGCTACGGGGTAAGGTTGTAGTCTTCCTTTAACGTGTTGAGCACCACATGGGTCTTTGTACGTACCACGTGGGGCATCTTCAGCATGGTCTTTGTGAAGTCGCTCAGATCCTGCCTTGACTTGAACTTGGCTATCACCAGAATATCTGAGTCCCCTGTCACATTGTATACCCCTACCGCGTTCTTTATCTTGGATATCTGGTTCCCCACCTCGATCATCATGCCCTCCGAGACTATGATCTCTGTCACAGCGGTGAGCTCATACCCCAGTTTCTCATAGTCGAGCTGAGTGGTATACTTCTTGATCACACCCCTCTTTTCCAAGTCCTTGATTCTGCTAGCAACAGTGCCACTGGATATGCCGATCTTACGAGCTACTTCCCTGAAGCTTTGCCTGCTGTCCTGTAGATATTCTTCTAGAACTTTCTGTGATATCTCATCTACCAATTGAGGTCTTTCATCAATTGCGCATATGTGTATATAAGTTGATTCACAAGTGGCTAAAAAAAAATTTATAAGTAAAAAATTGTAGAAAAAACATCTAATAGTCTACGGGGATGGTCTGCATCAGCTCGAAGAGTCTCAGGAAAGCCTTGCTGTACCTGATGATGGCGCTCATGTTTCCCTTGAATGGAAGCTGCCTCGTCATGAGTGCGCTCTGAGCATCTAGCTCCTTCTTGTTGAGCTTTGTCCAGATCTCATAGGGTCCTGCAAGAGTGTAATCCGTCTTCTCCTCCGCTCCAAGCTCCCTGACCTCCATTACCTCGCCGTCTACGAACTTCATGTAGATCTTGGGCGCCTCTGCCTTGTCAGTTACACCGTAGGTGAATGATGCGTTGAATCCTTTTGTCTTGATCCTGAACTCCTCATCGACGTTCGCGATCTCTTTGACTTTTTTCCAGTAATCTAGTCCTAGATATTGAACCATAGTATGCACCTAGTTGCTGGAAAAATACCCTATTCAGAATAAAACACTTACTGATCCATGGTTCCCGGGTAATTATTACTGTAAAAAAATATGGAGTGGGTTACTTGAGCTCCGCGATAGCGTTGTCGAGATGCTTCCTAGACTTCTGGACTTTCTTCATACGCTTGTCCAGCTCAATCTCCATCTCATCCCTGACCTTCTTAGCCTCTTCAAGCTGTTTCTTAAGCACCTTTTTCGCTTCCTCGCTAGCCGTCTCCAGCTCCTTCTGGGTCTCAGCTATCATCTTTTCGAGGTTTTTCTCGGTCTTATCAAACTCGACAATCCAATCGTTCCCAGTTTTCTCTATCTGGGTGAGAGTCTTATGGGCTTGCTCGTTGAATTCTTTCCACTTTTTCTCTAATTCTACTTTCATCTTTTTCGCATCCATTTCCTCATCTTTGAGGGTGTCACTAGTCTCATTAATTCGGCTCTTTTTATAGCTGACCAAAAAATAGGGTGGGGTCTAGTAGACCCCGTATTTCTCGACAGCAGCCATCAACGCATGCACGGTCTCAGGCTTCGCACCCTCCGGGATGCTAACAGCAGGCGATAAGACGAATCCTCCACCATCCTTCACCTTAGGCATCAGGTCTCTGACGTACTCATCTACCTTCTCAGGGGTTCCGCTGAGGAAAAGCGATGAGGGTGGACCACCGATGATACATGCGTGGTCCCCTATGACCTCCTTGGCTTTTGCTAGGTCCGTCTTCTCAAACTTGGCAATGGTCTTGCCCTGGGGGAGCTCAAGTATGGATTCTAGGTGAGAGTCCTGGTAGCCCTCATAGAAGATATATGGGACGTAGCCTAGTTTGACGAGTTCCTCCACTATCTCCTTCAAGGTGGGCCAGTAGAACTCATAGTACTGTTTGGGTGAGAAGTACTCGTTTAGGTGCAGCGGTATGAATATCTGGCTACCTTTGGGTGCTGTCTTCGCGGTGACCTTTGCTAGCTCCAGCAGTATGTCTTTCACTGCCTCGGCTGCCTGTTTTAGCTTGTCGGGCATCCTGTAGGAGTCGAATAGCACATTCTTGATGTCCCGCACGTAGTCTCCGATGAAGTCCAGTGGTGCGTAGCTGAAGCCTCCGCCGAAGCTGGGGAAGCCATATTTTCGCAGCTCGTCTCCTATCTTGCCCATGCCCTCCTTGTATCGTTGGCTATCCTCGCCGTAGGTGATCCACGCAGCCATGGCTTTGACCGAGTCTATTGGGTCTATGTTTGTGAAGTGGCGTGGGAGGAGCTTCTGGGCTATATAGTTGAATGTGTCGTCGATGAACTCATCGTACTCGTTGGGCTTCATGTACTCCTTGCCTATGAACTGGGGTGGAGTGTCTTTTTGTATCTCCATGCCCGGGAACCTGCAGTATGTTGTTCCCAGCGCCTTGTGCAGCGGAATGTTGAGCATGCCGGGTACTATTCCATCATGGTCTCTCATCATAGCGACCACGAGGGGCAACGCGTAGATGCCTCCACCTCCAGCCGCTGTATCGAACCCAAAGTCCACCGAGGTCTTTACGATGGCTGCCCTGAGCTTATCGTAATCCGTCAGGAACTCCTGTATGGATATTCCAGCGTACTGTGGCGTGAAGTAGCTGAAGCTCCCGTGTACTGGTACTCTATCTGGTTCTTTGAGGCTGTAGGCTCGCTCCAGGCGTTCCCTGCGTTCCTTGTATAGTTCCTCGTAATCAGTCACAGGGTTCACTCCATTAGTTGTTTGCAGAGCCTTACGCCCAGTGCTGCGTTGTCTGTGTAGGCGTCTGGTTTGATGTACTCCGCTGCCTGTGGGTCTATCCTGCCTCCGCCCACGATTATCTTCACCTTGTCTCTGAGTCCCGCAGCCTCTATCGCTTTGACTGTCTCCTTTGTGGATTCTAATGCTACTGTGAGGAGGCTGCTCATCCCAACGATGTCGGGTTTATGCTCCTTTATGGCTGATACGAACCTGTCCGAGGGCACATCAACGCCCAGATCGATGACCTCGAAGCCCTCTGCCTCAAGCAATGCTATGATGATGTTCTTACCGATGTCATGGACATCACCCTCCACAGTGCCTATGACTATCTTTCCTTTCTTCTCTGTGATTGTTTTCATTAATTGTGGGCGTATCATCTCCATCACCTGGTTGAATATCTCGGCTGCCATGATCATCTCCGAGAGGAAGAACTCACCAGCCTCAAACTTCTCCCCCACCTTGCTCATTCCCTCCCTGCACATCTCAAGTATCTGCACAGGGTCGTTGCCAGATTTCAGAAGCTCCTCAGCCACGCTGAGGGCTGTGGCTTCATCCAAGTCTAGGATCGCATCGACTATTTTTTGTTTAGAAGACATATGATGGTACTCGTAATACGCGTATAAAAAAGAAGCCTCTAACCTATTTGTGGAGCCTTGTCTTGACCCAGCCCGTTTTCTCCAGCTTTTTCACTGTCTCGGGGAAGAGTGATAGGTCTCTGTGGGGGAGCATCAATGCGTCGAGGTATGCCTGATTGTAGTCCGGGTGGGTAGCCAGCTCGATGTACTCCACGTGGCTCCGAATCATCTGGGCTTCCTCTCTGGCTTCTCTGGATAATAGAGCCATTCTAGCGCCTGTTCCGGCTGCGTTTCCCACCTGCTCCACGCTGTGAAGGTTGAACTCGGGTATCATGCCAATGTTCTGGGCGCTCTCCCTGTTGATATACGTCCCGAAGGCTCCAGCCATGTAGACGCGGTCAACCGTGCCGGGTGTTAACCCCAGCTGCCTCATGGCGATGTGTGAGCCTGAGAAGATGGCTGCCTTTCCCTTCTGAAGCTCCCTCACGTCCAGCTGGGTGATGGAGATGTCCTCGTCTATGCCTGCTTCACCGCTCCAAGCAACCACGTACTCCTTCACACCGCCTCGTACTCTGAGTCTTGGTGTGTCCTGTTCAGTGAACCTGCCACTGCTATCAATTAATCCGGTCTTGAGCATCTCTGAGAGGAGATCGATGAGCCCCGAGCCGCATATTCCCACGGGCTTGGCGTCATCAATCACTTTGATCCTAGGCTCAAGGGAGGAGTCTATCCAGACTCCCTCTATCGCTCCTGATGCTGCCCTCATCCCGTACCTGATGTGGGCTCCCTCGAAGGCTGGTCCGCTGGCGCATGAGCAGGCAACCATATGACGTTTTTCGCCTACCACTATCTCGGTGTTTGTACCGATATCCATCAGGAAGCTCATCTGGGTCGTCCTATCGATGCCCGTTGCCAGTGTGGCTGCGACGCAGTCTGCGCCTACGAAGCCAGCGATGAGTGGGAGCACATACACTCGTGCATTATTACCGAGGCTGAGCTTCTCTGGTAGTAGATAGTGATGTTCAAGACTCTCAGGGGCGAATGGGTTGCGTGAGAGTGGCTTCGGGTCAATTCCAAGCAGGAAGTGCTGCATGGCTGTGTTTCCCACGAGGACGATCTCATAAACATCATCAGGTGACTTCCCGGCTGCTTCACAGGCTTCTCTAAGCAGCTTTCTTACGCCATCAATGAGGCTCTCGTGGAGCACCCTGTTGTTCTCTGTGGCTTGGATCGCGTAGGCTATCCTGCTGATTATGTCCTCCCCATAAGGTATCTGTGGGTTCATGGCAGTCGCCACCGAGACGACCTTACCCGTTGTGAGGTCCATCAGGTAACCAGCCAGCTTCGTTGAGCCAATATCAACAGCGAACCCCAGTACAGGTGAATCATACTTGACTCTCCTGATCACATCTCCATCATAGAGAATCTCGGTGATGTTTCCTGTTCTCCTCCGTGTTACTACTGGGTTCAGCTTGACCCCTGTTTCAAGTCCCTCGATTTGAAGCCTCTGGGTGCCTGTCCTGCTCTCCTTGGGAACCGAGACCACTAGGTCACCCTGTATCCTTAACATGCAGGCGAATCTGAATCCCCTTGCTATGCTGTCCTTGTCTATTAGTCTGGTCTCGGGTGTCTTGGGCTCCGGCTTCACCCCTGAGACTATCTGGACAACGCATTTTCCACAGGCGCCTGCTCCCCCACAGATGGAGTTTATGTCCACGCCAAGGCTCCGCGCAGCCTCAAGCACAGTAACCTCCTCAAAGTATCCACGTTTTCCATCTGGCTGAAAGACCACCTCGAAGTTGCGCTGCATAAAGCCTATGTCTCCAAGGTTGCTTAACATATTATCGAAATAATAATACACATCTGAGCCCACCATAGACACATATGTTTGATTACTCGGTGAAGCAGAAAACCTACGAGATACACGGGGTCAAGATAGGCGGAGAACCCGGCTTGAACCCTACGGTGATGGTGGGCAGCCTCTTCTACAGCGGCGACAAGAACGTAACGGACCCATCCAAGGGCGTTTTCGATAAAGCAGCCACAGGGCGGGTGATACTTGAAGCAGAGGAGATGACAGAACAGACCGGACTACCATCAATGATCGATCTAGTAGCTGAGAACACTGAGGCGGCGGCTAGGTTCCTTGAGTTCGTAGTCGAGACCACTGATATGCCGGTTTTCCTCGACGTTGTCTCTGAAGGTGCTCAGGCGGAAGCTCTGGGATATGCCGAGGAGATCGGCGTGATAGACCGGATCATCCTGAACTCGTTGAGCCCCCACAGCGGAGACCCCATCTACGAGGCGATAAAGGACGCCAAGCTCAAATCATCGGTAATTCTAACCCACAGCACCAAGTACCTCCTCAGCTCCAACAAGGACCCCATAATCGATGAACTGGTACCCAAGGCAGAAGCCGCAGGGATCGAGAACATACTCATCGACACAGCAGTACTGGACATACCCACCTTGGGCATATCAGCCAAAGCCATAGACAGGGTCAAAGACAAGTATGGTTACCCCTGCGGCTGCGGAGCCCACAACGCCCTAGCCTCATGGAAACGCCTCAAAGAGAAATACACCGAGGATGCACAAACCATGGTAAAAGGCGTGATAAACGCCCTACCCACGGCGATAGGCGCAGACTTCGTCCTCTTCGGACCACTAAAAGGCGCAAAACAGTACTACCCAGCCGTCGCCATGATTGACGCAGCCTACAGCCAGCTGATGATGGAGAAACGCATCAGACCGGAAAGGAGCCACCCACGCTTCAAGATAGGTTAGCCGCTAACAGGGGGGAGGGGGGTATG
>CAYUTB010000062.1:6052-15569 GCA_964447425.1 uncultured Candidatus Bathyarchaeia archaeon | reverse complement strand
GGGAGTTTATAGACCTGCTAAACGAGGTGCACAAACTTTACCTGATATCCGGTGAACGTCGAAGAGAGATAAACCAGAGGTGGCGGGACAATGAGGATGAACGCGATGACCTCATGGAGATGCTGAGAGAGCTTCTCCATCCTCAGAGATAAGCTCTTGAAACCGTTTCTTCACATAGCTTCTGTGGCAGTTTTCCTCAAGCTTCTCGGCGCAGAGTAACACGATACGCTCATGTTTCATAGCCAACTCTTTGAGCCTCCCCAATCCGATTTCTTCATCCACAAGCGTCGGCGGCATCTCGCGGGTCTTATTACCTAGCTCCTTGATCCAAGTATACTTTGAACCCAGTCGTTTCTCCAACTGAGGCAGCGTATAGACGCCGAGAAAGGCATTGAAGGGATTCTCCCTGACATCAACCACTATGTCTGGGTTCAGGGAATCCAGTTCCCTGAAGAAGTCATCGGGTTTCTTACCCCCGTATCCGATGGTCTCGATGATTGTCAACGAATAGGCTTCTTCATCTGCTTCTATAAGTGTTGAGAAGGAGTTTTCCGGGGGAAGAGAAGCCAAGGGCGTTCTCATATGCCCGGGAAACCGCGACACAGATGCAGATTCACAGTGAATAAGGGTTTCCGTGTTTACGAAAAAAGAAGATAAAAGAATCAGTAGCCCACAGCCATGCTCTCGAAGCCAGTCAAGAGACTGTAGACTCCGCCGTGAAGCAACCCAGTGAAGTCGTCACGGAGGACACCTATGGGGCGTCCCCAGCTCTTCAACTCCGGGTCGATATAGCTGACATCATGACCCATGGCAGCGAGCTTATCTCTAACAGGCGCAGGGAACCTTGAATCCAGATACACGGTCTTGGTCTCACGGGTCACCCTCGGCGCATCTACAGCGTCCTGTATCCCCATGCCGTAGTCGATAACGTAGTGGATTGCCTGAGCCACCGAGACCTGTATGTTTCTGCCACCCGGCGCACCCAGCGCCATGTAGGCTTCACCGTCACGTAGCACAATCGTTGGGCAGACGTTCTGTATCCTGCGTTTTCTACCATCGATGCTGTTGGCGGTACCAGGCTCAGGGTTCAATCCATACATGGCGTTATTCATCACGATGCCAGTGCCCGGGATAACAATGCCTGAGCCGAAGGAGTTCACAAGGGTCTGGTTGACAGCAACCATGTTTCCGTCTTTATCCGCCACGGTCAAGGCTGTGGTGCACTCTGGCTCATAGGGCCACGGATCACCGGGCTCGATGGCGATCGCCTTTTTTGGGTCTATTCGTTCCATGAGCTTCGCTGCGTACTCCTTGCTCACCATGGCTTTTTGGGGTACATCGATGTACCCGGGGTCACCCATGTACTTGAATCGGTCTGCGAAGGCGAGTCCGATTGCCTCGGATACTATGTGCAGTGCCTCGGCTGAGCCATAGCCCATCTTCTTCAGATCATAGCCCTCCATGATGTTCAGTATCTGCATTAACGTGGTTCCGCTGTGCGTTGGGTCGTAGACCACCTCGTAGCCCCTGTAGGTGCCCGGCTCAGGCTCAACGAGAATTGGCGCATATGCCGCAAAGTCCTCCCCGGTGAGAAGCCCCCCATTCTTCGCCATATCAGAGGCGATAGTCTCGGCTATCCATCCATTGTAGAAGACTTCTGGTCCACCATTGATTATATCGCGAAGGCATGTGGCTAGCTCTGGGTTGCGTAGCACATGAGGCGTTGCCAGCTCGTCGGTGTATGGTAGATAGGGGAACTTTCCATCCCTGAGGTAGAGACGTCTCCACTCAGGGTACTTTGAGAACGCCTCCATACGCCTGAATATGTGGTCAGCAGTCCACCAGCCCACAGTGAAGCCCTCTTCAGCCACCTTCGCGGCGGGCTCAATCACATCACGGAGCTTCATGGTGCCATATTTCTCAAGGGCGAGGCTGAGCCCAGCCACTGTGCCCGGTACAACGCATGCCTTGTACCCGTTTACGTTGGCGTCATCCTTGACTTTTTTCCACCCCATCCACCCCGGCTCACTGGATATCTCCATCTCATACATGTCAGGGACGCTGTTCGCTGATGGACGCCCCACGTAATCGATCACTATGTTCTTCCCAGAAGCGAGGTGAATCGTCATAACGCCCTCCCCGCCGATGCCATTCATACCGGGTTCAACTACTGTGTCCATGAAAGCTGCTGCTACAGCTGCATCCACAGCGTTACCGCCCTTCTTCATGATCCTGACCCCTGCCTCACTGATGAGGCTGTGCTTGGACGCCACCATACCGTTTGGCGCTATGCAGTCATGTCTCGTAGCTCCGCTCCACCTGCGAGCCTGATGAACAAAATCCTCCGAAACCATACAATATCCTTAGTTTTCAGGTATAATAAACCACGGGACAAGCCTTGAATAGGACAACGGGGTAATCATGGGTATGTCAGAAGAAAAACTAGAGGAATTTCTACAGAGTGGAAAGGACTGGGCCAAGGTAAAGACCAGCGTCCCGGGGGTTTTCGTCATGAAGATGCCCGGCAGCAAGAACAAGGAGCCCAGCCTATCAGTTGAGATCAATCCTGTTGATGCGGGGGGTAGTCCGACCAAGCGTCGGGGTCTTATAATCAGGTCTGTGGATGAGCTTCTTGAGTTCAAGGATATCCTGAGCAACGAAAAACTTGAGACATTGCTTGAGATGCTTGAGGATGTGAACCCCGGTACACCTGAGGGCAAGCAGAGCAAAGAAGTCATAGAGCTTTAACCAAAAACTCTTTTTCCGGATACCCCCTCTTTGTGGTATGGGAAATTTAAAGGAAATCAAGAGCCTTTTTTTCAAGCTGTTATCGGTTAATGGCATCAGTGGCTTCGAGGAGCCCATGATAAAGACCCTCATGGAGGAGCTCAAGCCCCTCTGTGACGAGGTGTACCAGACCCCTAGGGGTAACGTTGTGGGGATTCAGCACGGTACTGACCCGGATGCCCCCAAGGTGGCACTCGCTGCGCATACTGATCAGGTGGGTTTCATCGTATTCAGTATAGATGAACGAGGCTTCATAAGGTTCAGGAAGATCGGTGGCTCGGTTACTGGCAGCATACAGGGTCATCAGATGAAGCTACACGGCAAGAAGGGACCAGTCTATGGAGTTGCGGGCATCAGACCCGGTCACATGACCAAGCCAGCAGAGGCGAACACCATCCCACCCCTTGAACAGCTTTACATTGATATCGGCGTCATGAGCAGAGATGAAGCATACGAGATGGGTATCGAGATAGGCACACCCATCACATGGAACACTGGTCCAGTGGAGTTGGCTAATAACTTCATCGCGACAGCCGCGGCTGATGACAGGGCGGGGTTAGCCGCCATCATAACGGTGGCAAAGAACCTGAAGGATAAACCGATCCCGGCAACAGTATACTATGTGGGCACGGTGGAGGAGGAGATAGGTCTCCGAGGCGCATCTGTTGCTCTTTATGATCTTGATGTGGATATGGCTGTAGCTGTGGACACTTGCCCATCAGGGTATCAACCTGATGTGAAACCAGTTGACATAGTCTACGAGGTAGGAAAGGGACCTGCCTTACAGGTTGCTGAGATGAGCGCGACGACTAGAGTCAGCAGCAGGGTGGCTAGGGACTGGATATCGAGTACCGCCGAGAAACATGGACTGCCATATCAGAGGGGCATAATGTATGGAGGCACTGATGCCTCGGCGATGCAGCAGACAAGAGAGGGCATCCCAGCGGTTCCATTCAGCATACCACGTAGATACAGCCACAGCCCAGTTGAGCTTCTCAGCCTCGATGATCTCCACAACTTAACCGAGATACTGACACTGGGATTATCGGAGCTTGATAAAAGCTTCAATTTCCTCAGAGTCTAGCATCTACCTTTTTACATATCTCAGGCGTAGTATCACGTGATTCTATGAATCTGCGGAGAAAGATGGTCCTAGCACTGGCAGTTATCGCTGTTATCGGAGTGTCTGGGATGTGGATTTTCACGGATTGGACATTACGTATAGGCTTCGAGGAAATAGAAGTACAAGTCATAGAAGGCACAGTGCTTTGGGGAGTGGATGATCTTTATGACTTCGCTTTTATCATAGACTCATCGATAGCACCTATCGCGGCTTGGGATGGCATGTATGATTATGTCGAAACGAGGGATCCGAGTTTCGTAGATGAGATATTCAGTGATGTTGTATTAACGCGAAATAAGTTCAATCTAGTGGTGATATACGCTGACTCAGGTGAGCTGATCTATGGGAGATACTATGATTATCAGTCGGATACAGAGCTTAGCATTCCCTCGATATTTAGACAGGATTCTACATATGAGGCACTGAGGAAATACGACCCAGAAACCAATAGCGTCATGGGTGTCATCAGTAATCAAGGTCAGCCTATTATCATCTCAAGCAGACCCATACTAGATACATCTGAGACTGCTCCAAGCAGAGGGACCTTAGTAGTAGGATTCGATTTCTCTGAAACGGAGATAGAACGCATACAAGAGCTAACTGGGCTCCCTCTGGAATATTATGAAGTGGAGAGTGATAATCTCCCTGCGGGTCTAATATCGGAGTTATCATCAGAGTCACCTTTCTCATATAGGATCACTAAGGATACAATCAGGGGTTTTTACTTGGTGGAAGACATTTTTGGGGCGCCCGCATTAGTGGTTTCAGTGGCTCAGCCCCGAGAAGTCTACATGGCTGGAGAGCAGGTTAGGAGAGAATTTTTATCAGTTATTCTTGGAATTGGATTCCTACTTGGTACAGTGGCGATAGTTTACGCGGATAGGATTATCTTACATAGAGTGACCCGCTTGAGTGATGAAATCTCTGAGATAACCGAGATAGATGACCTCATTGCGCATGTAGAAACTTCTGAGGGAAACGATGAGATCAGTCTCCTCACTGAGCGAATTAACGAGATGCTTCAGAGACTCGATGAGTCGAGAGCAGTCGAAAAGAAACAGCAGGCCGAAATGGATAAGCTCAGAGAAGAAAACACCAAGGAGATATTTGAGACAGCGAAAAAGATCTCATACCTCGTAAACACTGAGTTAGAGCGCCCACTGCGGAGCATGAAACAGGTCGCCTACAATCTCAGAGAGGAGAACAATAAGGAACTGGCTGAGATCCTTGAGAGTAGTATAAAGTACAGCGAGGCTACCTTGATTGAACTTGCTAGTCTCTCTAATCTAGGTGAGCCCAAGAGAACGATCTCGGATCTGAACGAGGTTGTTGAAGCCGCAATAGCCAATGTTGAACCCAAGGTGAGGGTCTCCATTGAGTCGAATACTAGTGATGATTTCCTGGCTATCAACATAGACGCGATAAAGGTGACTAGGGCGATTGAGAATATCATAAGAAACGCGGTTGAATCCATCGATGGCAGCGGCTACGTCAAGGTCTCTGTGAGCAGCGATGCGGAAACAGTGAGGGTCACTGTCACGGATAATGGGGGTGGAATATCTGAGAATCAAATTGACTATATCTTTGAGCCATTCTTCAGCACCAAGAAGAACGCTATAGGGTTAGGATTGGTCTACGCAAAACAGGTAATAGATGCTCACCATGGAGACATCAAGATCAAGAGCAAGAAAGGCGTCGGAACCACAGTAACCATTGAGATCCCACGGGCTCAGCCAACGGATTAATGGTCTCAAGTTTTTTATTTCTAATCGGCATCATAAGACGCGATTCAATTGAAGCTAGTAACTTTTAAGGTTCACACAGAGCAGAGAGTCGGAGCGCTACTCGGAGATAAAGTAGTTGACCTCAACTCCGCATACGCGCTGAAACTCAAAGAGAAAGGCACACTGAACCCACGACGGAAAGCAGACGCAGCTATACCAAACTGCATGATAGGCTTCCTAGAGGGTGGAGAAGAATCAATGAAGGCAGCCAAGGAGGCATTAGCTTACGCTAAGAAAAACCCTGAAGCTGTTGGTCTTGACGAGGAAAAGATAGTCATGTGCCAGTGCACCGCGAAGCTGCAGGCACCTGTCCCTCGCCCAGGAAAGCTCTACTGTGTAGCCGTTAACTTCTATGATCACGCTACTGAGCGTATCAAGGACCCAGCTGAGAGGCAGAAGGAGATCGATCGCCTCAAGAGCCTGAAGCTGGATGTTCCTGATGTATTCCAGAAGCCCCCGAGTCTCGTAATAGGTCCCCGTGACTCTTTGATCAAGGTCAAGGCAACGGATAAGATGGATTATGAGTGTGAGCTGGCTGTAGTCATTGGTAAAGAGGGCAAGTATATCCCAGCCGAGAAAGCCTATGAGTACATCGCGGGTTACACTGTCTTCATCGATGTGAGTGCCCGTGATCAGGGGTTCCCACAGGATGTGGATTTCAGGATCTTCAAGACGGATATCAACTGGACAAAGGGCAAGGGGATGGATAACGCGGGGCCAATGGGGCCGTGCATCGTCACTGCAGACGAGATTCCAGACCCATACAACCCAGCGCTACGCCTCAAGACTAGGGTGAATGACAAGGAGCGCCAGAACAACACTCTTGAGCACATGATAATCAGCATCCCGAGGACCATCGAGTATCTGAGCAACGGGACAACTTTGAAGCCCGGTGATGTCATCGCCACAGGTACTGTGGCTGGTGTGGCTCACAGTTGGGGACCTGAGGGATTCCTGAAGGTCGGTGATGTGGTTGAGTGCGAGATCCAGCCCATCGGTGTGCTGAAGCACAAGGTAATCGGGGAATAAATCCCCAATTTTTTAGATATCGTTAAACGGGTTTACCCGTCTTTTTCTCTATATGATGCTTAAGATAACCATTGGAGAAACTGTCTTCAAAGCGAAACTCCACACGAATAAGGCACCAGAGACCTGCAGGTTACTATTAGAGAAGATGCCCATCACAGGTAAAGTGATTTAGGCTCGTTGGAGTGGTGAGGCGGCTTGGCTTCAGATGGACCCATATGATGTGAAGGCGCCGCAGGAGAACGCCACAAGTTACCCGGGTCCGGGTCAGCTACTCTACTACCCGGGTGGTGTCAGTGAGAAGGAGATACTTATCCCGTATGGCTCTGCGTGTTTCGCGAGTAAATTCGGGTTGCTCCCGGGAAACCACTTCGCAACAATAATAGAAGGCGTTGAGCTGCTTGAGAAGATGGGAGAGAAGATACTCTGGGGGGGAGCCCAGAGCATCACCATGGAAAAACTATAGCGGGTTCTCGGGCTTGAGATATCTTGCTAGAAACTTATAAACGCTGAGCCTTATCTCCTTAGCCTTCTTTGTCTGAATCCTGTCAAAGACATGCCCACCGGGGATAGCATCAAAGATCGTGTACTCGAAGTCTTTCCCATGCGCCTTGAGGCTCTTTATCAGGTGCTCCACCTCCAAGACGTTCACATCCTCATCAATGGTGTTAGTGTGTATGAGAAGAGGTGTCGCTAGCTTCTCAGCGTTCCAAGCAGGGCTTCTTTTCCGGTACTCAGCTATATCCTCATCGGCTGGCTTACCGATGTGATACTTCGCAGAGTACATGTCCCTGTACTCCTGATTTTTGTACCCCATACGTGCTATGAGATCGCTCACAGGTACCCCTGCGAACGCACACTGGTAGGCATCAGGGTGCTCGAATATATTCATCAGGGCATGTAATCCGCCGTGGCTCCACCCCATTATGCCCACACGTTTCGGGTCAATGTAATCAAAGTTCTCCACCATCCAGTTCCGGGAAGCAAAAGTATCCTCAGCCTCCACGCCACCATAGTCGATTAACTCAAAGAACCGTTTACCATAACCAGTGCTACCACGGTACTCAGGAGCAACTATAACGTATCCCTGTGAGACCAGCTCCTTGATGATGTGACTATAGCTACTGGTCATGTTGCTGTGAACCCCTCCATGAGGCAAAACCAGTAACGGGTACTTCTTATCTGGGTCAAGGTTCTTCGGGGTAAAAGTGTAGGTGTAGAATACTATAGGGTTGCTTGCTCCCTGAGCCGTGGGGTTCGGTATCACGGTGGGTGGTGGACCTGTTATCCTATGCTTATCAACATATGCTGCATCTCCAACCCACTGGTTCCAGAGCAAGTCATCTACTGCTTTCTGGAGCGAATCAAGCCTATGGGTCAGGCTCTTCTGCTGCTCCTGTAGTTCCTCAAGTATCTTTGGTTCATCCATGGTTTAGAGACGTTCGATCAAGTTTATACATTTTATTGAAAGATTCAGCAGGGTCAGAGTCTCAAATGCTCAAGTATATTCCGGGACTCAGAGTGAGGGACCGCTGCTTTGTACAAACTGCTAGGCCTGGTGGTAGTCCTACTTTTTATTGAATGGTTTATGATTCTTAACCATGAATGAGGTAAAGTTTCTACGAGACCAGATCGAGACCACCTTCAAAGGTGACAGCTGGCATGGACCCAACCTTGTGAAGACACTTGCTGGCATAGATTACGAGCAGGCACTGATGCGTCCCCTAGGGGAGAGGCATACTATCTGGGAGCTTACTGATCATATCACCTTCTGGATGGAGGAGGTATGGAAGAGTGTGCGGGACCATGAGAGGTTGAACCCTGATAAGAAGAGTGATTGGCCCAAGATGGGGGCATCGGAGGAGGAGTGGGCGCAGTCAGTAAATCGTCTTGAGGCGGCTGTGAATATGACTCTTGGTGAGCTAGCTAGTTGGACTAATGATGATCTTGAGGAGATGGTTCCGGGTGAGAAGTTTTCGTTCAAACAGATGCTTCACGGTGTGGTGCATCACAACCTGTATCATGCTGGTCAGATCAATTTGCTGAAGCAGAAGGTCTAGTTTTCATATTTCTTAGTTGTTTTTCAGTATCGGTTATGGAAAAGGTATACTTCTTGGACCGCGTTTTTCATTGGTATGTATAAAGAAGCAGAGTATCGCGGATATCTCGTAGGGCGTGGTATGAGCCCCGAGAAGATCGGTAAGAGTGTTGCGTATGTGGAGAAGGCTGAGGAGTATTTCAAGAAAAAGGGATTGAAGCTGACCGATGGCTCCGCGGAGGATTTCCGGGGCTATGTCTCGTACCTGATGGAGATGGGTGAGAACAGTTATGATGAGTTGGCGGCGGTTGGGCGCTACGTCAACCTCTTGGACATGAAAAAGGCGTGGATCTACTACGCGGGTATCCTCGGTGGTAACACGGTTTATCCCAGCATCAAGGAGCGGCTCACGGAGATCGCTGGAACCGAAAAGTGTGATGCTGTGTTTAGCGGAGTTGATGAGCCGCCGCTGGGATCAGAGCCCGATGCGTATCCTGCTGCAACAAAGCAGTTGATGGATATGCTGAAGAAGGAACTGCCACCGAAGGTGTACAGGCGTGTGCTCGCGGGTAATCACCACAGGATACCTGTTGAGGCGTTCATGAAGCACAAGGAGTGGCTCAGGGAGCTAGATGGGTCCATTGATGCTTGGCTCAAGAAGATGCATGAGGCAGCTGTCGCAGATCTTGAGGAGCATCTGCGTCAAGACAAGGTATGGTATGAGCAGGTCATTACACAGGGCATCGTGGATTACGTGAA
>CAYUTB010000062.1:0-5952 GCA_964447425.1 uncultured Candidatus Bathyarchaeia archaeon | reverse complement strand
TCAACAAAGGTAAAGGCATCAAGACCAACAATAATAAAGACATTAACAGCCATGATGGAAGAGAATAAACTATTAATCTCTTCAGGGGTCAACGCGCGTACCAATGACTGCAGATTGGCTAATGTGGGTATTAATGTGAGTACTCCGGCTGCGAGGGCTCGGATCATTGATGTTTTGCAGAAGTGCCCCAAGGTTTTGAATATTTATAGGACGACGGATCAGGCGAATCTGTTGATTACGCTGTGTGGGGTTGATGAGAAGTCTATTACTTCGACTATCAACTGTATCGGGGACTTGGAGAACGTTGAGGTTAAGTACAGTCAGTCTCTTGGGGTTCCTTTGAAGGATCTGATTATCCCGATCTCGGTGGGGGATAACTCGAAGACAGCCTGTGGTAGAAACTGTGATGAGTGTATGAGTCTTCAGAACGGTTGGTGTTCTGGTTGTTATACATTCAAGGAGTGATATGTTCTCTCATAGTTCATGCGGTTTCGCGGTGTTTTACTTATTTTTTCACCGTTTTTAATAATTGAAGATTAAATATATATTAGTCTGGGTTACATCGACTCCGTTATGAGCTTCATTGAACTCAGCGGGAAGGCAGTGAAACGTTCCTTTCGTATAGACTCTGCGTTGGATGAGGAGCTGGAGAGGGAAGCCGAGAAGAACGGGGTTAATGTTAACACGTTGCTTGCCCAGATGATCAACACATACCTCAACTTTCACCGATACAATTCTGCGCGTAACTTCATTAACATGGGTAATAATACTTTGAAGACTCTGCTGAGTTGCATCGATGAGGATGAGCTCTATAGGTGTGGTTATGAGATGGGTACAGAGAACCCTGTGTCGAGGGTGTTCAGGGCTGGTAGGAGACCGAATAAGGACTCTGTGAGGATTTATCTGCAGACGCTGGATTCTTATGCGAACTGGTTTTTCTGTGAGACCAAGGAGATTGATGGGGAGGAGTATATTTATGTTGACCACAATCATGGGTCTCTCTGGTGCAGGTTCCTTGAGGGCTATTTTAGGGGTATATTCGACAAGATTGAGCTCAAGGCGGAGATTTTGAGGCGTGGGGACTGGTTCCTTATCAGTGTGAAGTAGAATGCTACTTTATTATGGATTGTACTCTTCCTACTTTGCCGTCTGTGAGTTTTACCTTGATGCCGTGGGGATGGGTTGGGCTGTTGGTGAGAATATCCTTTACGATGCCCTGAGTCAATATACCGGTTTTCTGATGCTGTTTCATAACTATGTTGACCTTTAGACCGGGTTTGATCTGACTCCGCTGCTGATGGGGCTCCATACCACGCCTCTCCAAGCCGAGCTTATAGAGGATTCGATTAGGTTGAGGAATTAGGGGGGTATGTTTTAGGGCTGTTTCTTGGGGGTTTGATAACACAGGGATGCGAGGGAATTGCCTCTATTAGAGCTGGCTCACTATTTACCTCGGTATCGATCTATATACTATATACGGTAATGTATAAATTCGGGTAACTACGCCGTGGTGCATTAAGAGGTCTCATATTTATGTCGCAAGCAAGCACTGTTACACCTGAGCGTAGGAGAAACTATTATCTCCTCATCTTGTCTGTGGTCTCGATGCAGATCACGGCTAGCACCATCTACATGGTTTTACCCCTGTTCTTCGGGGTTTACGGGATCACCAAGACCCAGAACGGTTTACTCATCAGCATAGGTACTCTTGCTGGAGTATTCAGTGGGCTGCTGGCGGGTAAGTTCAGTGATAACTTTGGGCGAAAACAGATACTGGTAGCGGGCACAGCTGTTTACTCTGTTGTGTTCTACTTGTTCGCTTTTCTCGGTAAGAACTTCACGACGTTTCTCGTGTTGCGTTTCTTTGAGGGAATTGGCTTCTATGTGATGCCGGTGTTGGTTGCTGCGATGTGCGCTGATACTTTTGGTAGTAAGGAGAGGGGTCGCATGATGAGCCTCTTCAGTATGGCTGGTGGTCTCGGTCAGCTTATTGGTCCGCTTCTCGCGCCCTATCTAATCATGGGTACTGATTATAATCTCTACTTCATGTTCAGCGGTACATTTGTGTTGATCAGTTGCGTAGCAATGATCTTCTTTGTGAAGGAGACTTTACCGGCGGAGTTACGGGTAAAGAAGGCTGCTACGGGAAAGGGTTTCAGTTTGGGAGGCTTTATGACCTCTGTTAAGGGCTTGGGAAAGCCTTTCGCTATATTCCTCGGGGCGATCCTGCTCTATAGGACGGGTTATACTATGATTGATCCTTTCTTCAGTATCTATCTGAAGGAGGTCTTGGCATTGGATCTTAGCTCGACGAGTTATCTCTTCGCGCTACGAGCCATATGTACTTTGATCTTTGCGCCTATTGCGGGTTATCTGGCTGATAAGTGGGGTAGGAAGCCTACATTCGTGCTGAGTATGGCATTGGTGGCTGTTTCTCTTGTTGCGTATACTCGGATGAGTCGTCCATCTGATATCTACATTGTGAGGGCGTTGGACGCTATCGCGGGTGTGGTGGTGTTGAACAGCATCAGGACTATCACTGCGGATCTGCTGGCGCCTGAGGTGCGGGGCTTCGGTATGGGGCTTTACTCGACTATCAGTCAGGAGAGCAGTACCATTGGGGCTGTCTTCGGTGGCTACTTGATCGATGTGTTGGGTTACAACCTGGTGTTCCTTGTGGCTGCGGCTACGGCGGCGGCTAGCCTGTTCATCGTACAGATGTGGATCAAGGAGCCTGAGGAAGCGGTTAGTCAGGCTGTGGCGCCCATCGTTCACTAGGTTTCTCGGGGTTTTTCGCCCCATAAATGTTTGAAGTTCTGTGCGTATATTTTCTTTAGGCTGATTCTAGGCAGGTCTAAGCCTATGTATGGCTCGGTGTATCTTGTGAGTAGGTCGTCTGCTTCGGGTACTGTGTGGAATTGTTCGCTGGTTTCTAGGAAGTTTCTGATGAGCCATATCCTTGCTAGGTGCTGGGGCAGAGTTGTGCTCATGCCGATGTCTGTGCCGAAGAGGATTCTGTCGTCGTGTTTCTTGAAGAAGTCTCGGTAATCGTCTCGGCGTCGGCTGATGTTGTACATGAGTTCTACGCCGAGGCTGAGGTCGAGACAGGCGTTGGGGTAGTCTGTTAGGAACTGGTCTGCTTGTTCCATGTTTGGGCTCATGAAGAGGAAGTGGCATAGGGTGATCTTGAGGTCTGGGTGTTCGCCTAGTATGTTCTGGATCTCTGTGTATAGCTCGGTTAGGTGTGGGTAGTCGCCGTTGTAGTAGCCCCAGTTGCGGTCTTTCGCCCACTGGGGGGTCTTGTCCTCGTACCAGAAGTCTTCCACGTCGCCTATGTGGCAGAGTACTGGGAAGCCTTGGTTTTCGCATGCTGTCCAAAATTCTTTGTAGTAATCTGAGTCGAGGGGTGTGTGTCGGGCTCTTAGGGCTGTCTTTGAGCCCATCTTGCCTATGCCGTCGTAGCCGTGGTGGATGAGGGACTCGATGTACTGGTCCCAGTCTTTTACTTTGAAGTTCTCTGTTTCTCCGCTCCATGGCGCGTAGCCTCCTGCGTAGAAGCGTCCGGGTGCTTGTTTTTTGAGGGTGAGGGGTGTGTGGTCGCCTCTGCTGAAGATGTGCATGGCGTCGATGCCGCTTTGTTTGATGGCTTCGGTGAGGGCGGCGCCTTGTTCTTGTATGAGTTCGGGTGTGACGCTGTTTCTGAGCTTCCAGAGGTGAACATGGCAGTCGATGACTGGGTTATTCCTGAATTTTTTGAAATCCAGCTTCATAGGGTATTGGTGTTTTTTGGGTTTATCAATTATGCTAGATGGGTATGGAACAGGGTTGAGGAAACCATGGCTCATGGCACTAAATGTCATATATTCGTTGTATAATTATACAATGTAGATAATTATTAAATTTGGTATTATACAATATGTATATTAACAGACGTGTAAATTGATTTATTTGGTATGCGCAGAGCTACCGCAGTAGGTACAGTACAGGGCAGAACAAATCTCCACTTGATCATAGTAGATATCGGGGATCTGTCCTGTACAATTCTTCACAACAAAGATAACCTGCCTGTGAGACTTTTTTCCATCTATTATTCGGGGGTCGTTCTTGTAGACTTATGGTACTGGTTGGCTTAGCTGGAGGATACAGGGTTCCATTGTCTGATGAGGGCTTGTTGAGGGGTTTTTTCAGATTCAGTTATATTTTACAACATCAAATAATTATTTGACAGGGCTTGCCTTCTCATAAAAAGTATATTACCCGGACTTTTAGACTCCCTGAAGACTTTGATGAAGTATTAAGGGCTGAAGCGGAGAAAGCTGGGCAGAGTGTGAATTCTATTGTGGAGTCGATTACTGCAAAATTTGTCTATAATGATCGGTTCTATTCTGATACTCAGTTGTTGTCGATGGCTCCTACGACGATTTCCTCGCTGCTTCTTATGTTGAATGATGATGAGGTGGTTAGGGCGGGTAAGCTTGCTGGGGGCACTGGGGCTAGGGATAATCTGTTGATGCGTGGGATGAGTCTGGATTTTGCCTCTGTGAAGTGGTTTATCGAGGAGATTATGGCAAAGTACGTTGGCTGGTTTACGTGTAATTATCATCTGATGGATGGTATGCATATGTTTCATCTGCGGCATGTTTTGGATAAGAGTTGGAGTCTCTTTGTTCAGGCGTATGTGGTGGAGATGGTTAGGAATGTTCTGAGGCTGGATGTGGATGCTACTGTGTCCGATAACACGGTTACGCTTAGGATCCCGGTGAATCCGGGCAAGTAATCGTTTTTTGGTTCTGCTCAGCTATTTAAACAGTGGTGGGTTTGTATAATCATGGACTTTGATTCTCATCTGGCGGCTTTGTTAGACGAGAACATTGAGTATTTTTTTGATAAGGGGTATTTGAATCAGTTATGGATGACTTGGTCTAAACAGAGGAAGGAGAGTAATCTGGTTTCTTTCAGGGACTTTGTTTTTGGCACATTGAATGGTTCGATTATCTCTTTGTATTCGAGTTATAATGGGAAACGGGCGACGGAGCTGGAGGGCAGCGAGTATGAGGAGCTTCGTAGGTTGCTCATCACCAGGTATGAGGGGTTGGAGCGGGAGCTTCGGCGGTTTCAGGAAAAGAACGGGTAAACCGTAGATTCTGCATACTTTATTAATTGCTTGGATTTTTTGATGGTGCTCTTTTCGGTTATTCCGAGGCTTGAGTTGTCGTGACATTGGTTTGTATTTACTTTGGCGTGGGGTCTGTTCTTGGGTTTTCCGTTTTTTTGAAGTACCATGCGTAGAGGATTATGGTTATGGCGACTAGGGTTAGCCATGTGTAGATGTTCCAGTTGATCAGGGGGGTGAATAGCAGTATTATTGCGGCGATGGTCATGAGGGTCTGGTCTTTTGTCATTTTGGCGCCTCATTCACAATAAGGTTTGAGGTGGATATAACTCTTGATGGGTTTGGTCTTGTCGGTTGTGTTGCGTAATCTCTATATGGGTTAGGGGTTTTGTTGTCTGGATGGTCACTGGTATTGGTTTCTGTGGGCGCCGTGGGCAGAGGAAGCGTGAGCGTCAGCTGCGGGAGTTGAGTGATCATCCTGAGAGGTTTATTTTTTATCCTCCGCCTAGGGTGACTGGGAGGAAGCTGGTTATCACGGATCGGGATGGGAATAAGACTGTTAGGCGGTTATAGCCTGAGTCTGTGAGGGCTGGTGTCTCTGTTAGGAGGTTAGATGTGGCTGAGGGCGTTCTTGAAGTCCTCTTCTAGGTCTGAGTAGTCTTCTATTCCGATGCTTGCTCTGACTAGGTTTTCTGTTATGCCCATTTTGAGTCGTTCTTCATTGCTGAGTCCGCCGTGTGTTGATATTCTTGGGATGGTGGCGATGGTGTCTACTCCTCCTAGTGATGTTGCGAGTTTTACTAGTTGTAGGTTGTCGAATAGTTTGGTGATGGCGT
Organism: uncultured Candidatus Bathyarchaeia archaeon; assembly: GCA_964447425.1. Taxonomy (GTDB): domain Archaea; phylum Thermoproteota; class Bathyarchaeia; order TCS64; family TCS64; genus RBG-16-57-9. The sequence goes on along the minus strand of CAYUTB010000062.1, from coordinate 3 downwards.
CCA